>CAYMTW010000004.1:0-66075 GCA_964393485.1 uncultured Melioribacter sp.
ATGCCCTTGAGGAGCTCCGTATGCTGCGGGAGCGTCTTGAGGACCTCACCAACAGCGAAGCCAACGAAGACTCATCGATCTACTCGATGCATATGGCAGAGCAGGGCTCAGAGGCTGTTGAGAAAGAAAAGACATACGGGCAGATTCAGCGCGTTCAGGACTACATCCGCAAGCTTGACGAGGCAATGGTCCGTATCGATGACAAAACATATGGCATCTGTCACATGTGTGGTATCCTGATCGCTCGCGAACGTCTGCTTGCTGTTCCAATCACTACCCAGTCGGCTTCCTATAAGATCCGGAAGCGTTGTCCGGATGATGGAGTGGATCGCATCATGGCCAAGAGCTCATGACGGTGGAAGGGGCTTACGCGGCTGTCAGACACGGCAAGTCTATGCACCGCCCATTTGTTATCTCTGGGTTGCTTGTTGTGATCGATCAGATCACCAAGGTTCTGGTCAAGGGATTTAGCCTATTCGGGTTTGACCATCAGGGGATGGTTCTCGGTGAGAGTCGCCCCCTGATTGGTGAGACGGTGCGACTAACTTTTGTTGAAAATCCTGGCATGGCTTTCGGCGTAAGCTGGGGTGAAGCGAAGATCATTCTGACGCTTCTGACCGTTGGAATTGTCGTGCTGATCGTGCGTATGATCATCACTACCCCACGGGAATCGACGGTGATTCGTTCTGCTCTCACGCTTGTTCTCGCTGGGGCCGTCGGCAATCTTATTGACCGCATGTTTTACGGCGTGTTCTATGGTACCGATCCGCTCTTCTATGGAAAGGTCGTTGATTTCCTTCAGGTCGATATTCCCGATGTGACTCTTTTTGGTGAGCTCTATACGTATTGGCCTGTGTTTAATGTAGCCGACAGTTGCGTTAGTATCGGCGTTGTGCTGCTGCTGATTGTCTCAATGAGAGGTAACCACGACGTGTCGCTCTTTCGAGTTCGTGATGACAAGACCGAGTGAAGCCTCTGGTCTGGCACGCGAGCGAGTATCCTCGCTGCAATGGAATGAGCACGTGTATGAGTTCACCGTCAGTCCAGGTCAGCGACCAGAGCGTGTCGATGCATTCCTGACGCATTCTATCGTGCATGCCACGCGCACGCGTGTACAGAGGGCCATCGATGCACAGGCCGTAACGGTAAATGGCAAGCCGACGAAGGCCAATTATCGCATCCGCCCTCACGACCATATCCGCGTTACAGTGATGCGGCCGCCCCCTCTGCAGCTTGTTCCGCAGAACATTCCGCTCCATGTGATGTTTGAAGACGAGCATCTATTGGTGATCAACAAGGCAGCCGGAATCCTTGTACATCCAGGTCTTGGCAATCGCGACGGTACTCTGGTCAATGCCGTGCTCTGGCATCTCGGGCAGCGTGAGCCGATGCGCGTTCTCAAGGCCCGGGAGCAATGGGGCGAGGCCGACGATGATGAATCAGCAGAAGATCCCTCATCTGAATTGTCAGATGACGAAAGCCCATGGGCCGAGCAGGAATTGGGAGCTGAAGAAGTACCTGGAGTGCGGCCCGGTATTGTGCACCGTCTTGATCGAGACACGACCGGCGTCATGGTCATTGGCAAGACGTATCCCGCGACAATGCACCTAGCCACACAGTTCGCCGAACGTACGGTATCACGACAATACATAGCTCTGGCCTGGGGCGTGATTGGCAACGATCAACGGCTCATCGAAAGCGAGATCGGTCGCTCGCCACGTGACCGAACGCTGCGTGCCGTAGTGCGAACAGGTGGGAAGTATGCAGCCACGGAAGTCAAGGTTCTCGAGCGATTTGATTTTGCGTCACTAATCGCCTGTAAGCTGCGAACCGGAAGGACCCATCAGATCCGCGTGCACTTGAGTCATGATAAGCATCCGCTCGTTGGTGATGCTGACTATGGAGGTCGGGAAGGGGCCGTCGGTGCACTGCATACAGCATATAGAAAGCCAGCAACGCAGATTCTCGGAAACATTCACCGTCAGGCACTTCATGCCCGGATGCTCACGTTCACACATCCGATCACTCGTGAGCGACTGACCTTTGAGAGCCCCCTGCCAAATGATATGCAGGCGTGCCTTGACCTACTTCGGAATGGCAGCGCCCATGCGTCCGCGGATCCAGGACGCGCGTTTTAGGGTGTAAGCGCTTGGTGTTGAAGCGCTGAATCGTCTGGGATTAGGTATGACGGCCGCCAAACGTGCCGCCTGGTCGCGCGAAAGATCCTTGGCAGATACGCCAAAGGACTTCCGTGCTCCTTGGCCGATGCCATAGACGCCATCGCCCCACTCGATCATGTTCATGTACACTTCCAGAATGCGACGCTTGCCCCAGAGCGCTTCGGTGAGGTACACGAAGTACACCTCGAAGGCCTTGCGGATCATGGACCTCCACGGCACTAAAAACACATTCTTGCAGGTCTGCATCGTGATGGTACTGGCTCCAAGTGGCGGACGTCCACGTTTTATGCGTCCGGCGTTGACCCTCTCGGCGCGTTTGACCGCATTCCAGTCGATGCCGTTGTGACGCATGAAGGCGCCATCCTCGCCTCCCACGATGCCCCGCGGAACCCACTGGGCAATGTTCTCGTAGCCGACCCACTCGTGACAAACGAGCATAGACTTGCCCGTGAAGGGGGCTTGTAAAACACGCCATACCATCAGCGGCGTGATCGCCGGTGGTACGACGCGCAGAATTGCTACGACCACAACGGATCCGACGAGAAATGCCATGGCTGAGCGCCATGTCCAGAGGAGAATAGTTTTCAACATAGGCCGCGTAGAGGAATTAAAAACCTTACGAACGTTAGATTAGCACCTACAAATCTTTACGAACGTACGGAAACCACGTGAAAGAGCTTGACCGACAGATCTGCTCTCTGTTACAGGAGAATGCCCGCCTGAGTCTGAGCGAGATCGCCGAACAGGTTGGCGCTTCAGTACCGACGGTTAGCGATCGCGTGCGAAGACTGGAAGCCGACGGTATCATTCGCGAGTATACGACCTTGTTGCGTGCAGTCGACTTCGGATATGATGTAACAGCATTCATCTTCGTGGACATGGACTCGAGTACCAACTATGACGGGTTCCGACGTCAGTGCAGAGCACGCAAAGAGGTTCAGGAATGCCATGCCGTCACGGGTACCGCCTCACATCTGCTTAAGGTGCGTGTGCGTACCACCGGTGAACTCGAACAGTTGCTCTCGTCTATTCAGCAGTGGAAAGGCGTCTCGCGCACACAAACGAATGTGGTGCTGAGCACCCACAAAGAAACCCCGTCAATCACGATCATCTGAATCAACAACGAACGAGGAAGGAGTAACCATGGCCAACAATGTGGATGTCTCGACAGTTGCCCGCAACTGGCGACTTGAAGGAGTCAGCGTCCCATCACCGACGGACGTCGTCAACGAGGTATTCGCCAGCGACGTCCTCACGATGGAGGAGCTTCGTCAGCGGCTGAGCAAGCCGGTATGGAAGTCACTTGTCGCAACGTCAGAGCGCGGAGCGACTCTTGATCCAGCCATTGCAGACACCGTAGCTCTGGCAATGAAGACCTGGGCTATGGAAAAGGGGGCCACACACTACACCCACTGGTTCCAGCCCCTTACCGGCCTTACGGCTGAGAAACATGATTCATTTGTGACGCCGACCAGTGATGGCTCGGCGATCTCCCAGTTCTCAGGAAAAGAGCTTATCCAAGGTGAGCCAGATGCGTCTTCATTTCCGAGCGGTGGACTGCGCGCAACCTTTGAAGCCCGCGGTTACACGGCGTGGGATCCGACCTCGCCAGCCTTCATTATGCGTCATTCCAACGGCGCTACACTCTGTATCCCGACAGCCTTTGCCTCATGGACTGGTGAGGCACTGGACAACAAGACTCCGCTGCTGCGCTCGATGGAGTGCTTGAACACGGCGGCCATGCGTGCACTGAAGCTTTTTGGCGACGCTGAATCGCAGCGCGTTGTGGCGACGGTAGGTGTGGAGCAGGAGTACTTCTTGATCGACGAAGAATTCTACTTTCGTCGTCCAGACCTTGTCATGTCGGGCAGAACACTCTTCGGCGCTCAACCGCCCAAGGGGCAGGAGCTCGAGGACCACTACTTCGGATCGATCCCAGACCGTGTGCTGACGTTTATGACCGACGCCGAACACCAGCTCTATGCCCTTGGTATCCCCGTCAAAACACGCCATAACGAGGTCGCACCTGGACAGTTTGAGATAGCCCCGATATTCGAACAAGCCAATATCGCTGCCGACCATCAGCAGTTGCTCATGCAGGTCTTCAAGAACACTGCGCGGCGCTATGGCATGGTTTGCCTGCTGCACGAGAAGCCGTTTGCCGGTGTGAACGGATCGGGCAAGCACGTCAACTGGTCGATGTCCACAGATGCTGGTCAGAATCTTCTCGAGCCCGGTGACACGCCGCATGAGAACATGCAGTTTCTATTCTTCTGTGCCGCCGTGATCAAGGCCCTGGATGAGCATCAAGACCTGGTTCGTGCCTGCGTGGCATCAGCCTCAAATGATCACCGTCTCGGGGCAAATGAAGCGCCCCCTGCCATCATGTCAATGTTTCTTGGTGATCAGCTCACCGAGGTTTTCGAACGCGTGGTGTCGGGCAAGGGCGGATCATCGAAGAAAGCCGGGCTGCTCGGTCTTGGAACACAAGTGCTGCCTCGTCTGCCGCAGCATACGGGTGATCGCAACAGGACATCACCATTCGCATTTACGGGCAACAAGTTTGAATTCCGTGCCGTTGGTTCTTCGCAGTCAGTCTCGTTCCCGATCACCGTTCTGAATGTCATTGCCGCCGATGCGATCAACGCCATGGCGCTTAGCATCGAGAAGAGGATCAAAAAGGGACAGAGCTTTGAGGCGTCATTGAGTGAAGTCATCAAGGAAGTGTATTCGACCCATGCACGAATCGTCTTCAATGGTGACGGCTATTCACAGCAGTGGCATGATGAGGCTGCTCGAAGGGGGCTTCTGGCTCTCAAGACATCGATTGATGCTATCCAGACTCTTGTCAGCACCAAAAACTGCAAGCTCTTCTCATCGCTCAGCGTGCTCACTCAACGTGAGCTGGAGGCGCGTCAGGAAGTGATGTTTGAGCAGTACTTCAAGTCGGTGAACATCGAAGGCGAGACCACAGAATGGATCGCGCAAACGCAGATCCTGCCAAGTGCACTCAGGACGCTCCGCGAAATGACGTCAGCTGGTGTCTCATTGCCTGCCATTGACAGAGCAACGGCCGAGCTGGCTGAGGTGATCAATGAGCTCGCCGTCTCGATCGGCCTGTTGCGTCAGCAAAACCAGGAGCTTGGAGGAGATACGGTGCACTCAAAGGCCCATCATATGCAGGACGGCGTCTTGCCGGCAATGCTGCGCGTGCGCTCGGCGGCCGATGCGCTTGAACGTCTTACCGCCTACGATCACTGGCCACTTCCTTCATACAGAGAGATGCTCTTCGTCAAGTGACCGTTCGCAATACGGCGGCGTTACTTCTTCGTCGTGCGTTTGGCGGCTGTCTTTCGTGCCGTTGTCTTCTTTGCAACTTTCTTCACGGCCGTCTTTTTGGCGGCCGTTTTCTTTTCTGCCCCAGTCTCTGAGGTGGTCTTTTTGGCCGCTGCACTCTTCTTCGTCTTTGGTGCAGGGGCCTGCTGCTGAGCCAGCTGCAGACATTCCTCGAGAGTTAAGGCGGTTGCATCTGTACCCTTCGGCAGACGCACGTTCTGCTTGCCAACGACCACGTAGGGACCCCACCGACCCTTGAGGACCTTGACGGACGGATCATCTTCGAACACCTTGATCGTGTTCTCGGCGATCTTCTGACGTCTGGCAAGGATTACTTCAATGCCACGAGGACCTGCTACCGTGTACGGATCATCGTCCTTTGCCAGAGAGTAAAACGCTCCATTATGCTCAATGTATGGTCCGAACCGACCAAGCTTGACCTCCATTGGATGATCTTCATAGGAACCGATCACCCGTGGGAACTTGAACAGCTCCAAGGCCTGATCCAGCGTGATGCTCTCCATTGTGACGTTGCCGGGCAGCCCTTTCTGTCGCTTATTCTCGTCATCAGCATCTCCGATCTGGGCGATCGGCCCATATCTGGCAAGACGCACGTATACATTCCGTCCGCTTGCAGGATCGGTCCCGAGCAGTCGTTCGCCGCTTTGACGTTCTGCGGTCTCACTTGTTCGGACGACGTCTTGCTTGAACGGTTCGTAGAACGAGCGGATCATCTCCGTCCATCGCACGCTACCCTGAGCGATCTCATCAAACTGCTTCTCCACGGTGGCCGTGAAGTTGTAGTCCATGATCTTGTCGAAGTGCTTGGTCAAGAAGTCCGTGACGATCGTGCCGATGTCGGTGGGGAAGAGCTTCGAACGTTCAGCGCCCGTGTTTTCCATTTCGACAATGCGCGTAACCTGGCCGGACTCAAGCTTAAACTCGCGCACCTGCCGTTGGCGACCTTCGCGGTCTTCCTTGACCACGTAGTTGCGAGCCTGAATGGTTGCGATCGTCGGGGCGTAGGTAGAGGGACGTCCGATACCGAGCTCTTCGAGCTTCTTCACCAGCGAGGCTTCCGTGTAGCGCGAAGGGGGCCGATCGAACTTCTCCCGAGCGGTCATTCGCTGCAGATGCGGGTGTGAACCGATGGTAAGTGGCGGGAGCATCTTACCAGAGTCGTCATCGCTGGACTCTTCGTCGCTCGATTCAAGATACAGCTTTAAGAAACCATCGAATCGTATCACTTCGCCCGTAGCCACCAGCACGTCAGGTCGCGTTGAGATCGAGATGCTTGCAATGGTACGTTCGAGCTGTGCCTCAGCCATCTGCGATGCCAGAGTGCGCTTATAGATCAGGTCGTAGAGCTTGCGTTCTCCGTCGGAGGTACCGGCACTGCGTTGTGAGAAGTCAGTCGGTCGGATGGCTTCATGTGCTTCCTGCGCCGAGGCCACTTTGGTGACGTAGTTGTGTGGCCTGCTGTAGTTCTGGCCAAAGGTAGAAACGATCTCCTGGCGAGCCCCCTCAATGGCAAGCTCCGAGAGGTTTACTGAGTCGGTTCGCATGTAAGTAATCAGTCCCGCCTCATACAGGCTCTGGGCGATGCGCATCGTGTTCGTAAGCGAAAAGCCCAGCTTGCGGCTCGCTTCCTGCTGTAAGGTAGAGGTTGTAAAGGGGGCGGATGGCGAACGCTTGGCCGGCTTGACCTCGAGATTGCTGACCGTAAAGGTGGCACCGAGACAGGATTCGAGAAACTCGCGAGCCTGCTCTTCCTGATCGAATCGCTTCGGTAGCTCGGCTTTGAACGTCCGGCCGGAATCATCGAACTCGGCCACAATCCGGAACTGACTCTTTGACGTAAAGCCCTGGATCTCACGCTCGCGCTCAACGACCAGCCGTACCGAGACCGATTGCACGCGGCCAGCAGAAAGATTGCGCTGCACTTTACGCCACAATACGGGTGACAAGCCGTAGCCAACCAGACGATCTAGCACGCGCCTGGCCTGCTGGGCATCGACGAGGTTCGTATCAATACCGCGCGGGTTTGCAACGGCCTTGAGAATGGCTGGCTTGGTGATCTCGTGAAAGACAATGCGCCGCGTGTGAGCCGCATTGAGGTCCAAAGCCTCAAACAGGTGCCAGGCGATGGCTTCGCCTTCGCGGTCTTCGTCAGATGCAAGCCATACGGTCTCGGCCTGACGGGCCCGCTTCTTCAGCTCCTGAACAAGCTTCTTCTTGTCTTCATTGATCTCATAGACCGGTGTGAAGTTGTTATCCACGTCGATCGCCTTGTCGTTGCCCGGCAAGTCGCGGATGTGACCCATGCAGGAGGTGACCTCGAAGTCGGCTCCGAGATACTTCTGAATGGTTTTTGCCTTTGAAGGCGATTCGACGATTACAAGGTTTTTCATGGTGCGCTCTTAGTTACTCTCGTTCATTGTGCGAACAAGAGAGCGGATCGTGACACGTGGCGAAAATTTGTAGTGAATGTGCCTTGGGTCTGAAACCCAAACGGGCACAAACACCATCACGCAGAGCATCGATCCCTTCTTCACGAAACTCTTCAATCCGGCCGCACTCCATGCAGATCAGGTGATCGTGATCCGGCATACGACTGGCGAGCTCAAAATGCGCACTTCCACCCTGGAAACGGTGCTTCATGAGAATTCCGCAGGTCGTCAGCAGATCAAGCGTAGAGTAAATGGTCGCACGTGAGATCCGATCGCCCCTTCCGTTCATGTAGAGATAGAGCTCGTCAGCATTAAAATGCCGGTCAAGCTCGGCGATCCGGTCGATGACGTTGAATCGCTCCTGGGTGCCACGATACTTCTTCCTCTTGAGGAAGTCGGCAAACTGTTGTTTCAGAGATTCGTTGTCGGCTGGCAAAGACATGGGCACAAATATACTTGTGCGTACTTTTGCGCTCGCTTTTCCCACCGATAATCCCCCAGAACGCCCTATGCGCAAATGGCGCGTCGAAGATTCCCTCGAAACCTACAACGTCCCCGGATGGGGTATCGGATACTTCGGTATCAACGCCAGGGGGCATGTGGTGGCAGCACCGAGAAAGACCAAGGGTCCGCAGATCGACCTGAAGGAACTCGTCGATGAGCTTCTTCTGCGAGATGTCAGCGCCCCTGTGCTGCTTCGCTTCCCGGACATTCTCGATGACCGTATCGAGAAGATCTCGGATTGCTTTGCAAAGGCAGCTCGAGAGTATGACTATACGGGAACGTATTACAGCGTCTATCCGATCAAGGTCAATCAGCAGCGACCGGTGGTTGAAGAACTCGTGCGCCATGGCAAGAGATTCAACATCGGACTCGAGGCTGGCTCCAAGCCGGAGCTCCATGCTGTTCTGGCTATCATGGACAACAGCGAGGCGCTGATCATCTGCAATGGATACAAGGATGAAGAGTTCATCGAGCTAGCTCTACTGGCGCAAAAGATGGGCAAGCGCATCTTTCTCGTGGTCGAGAAACTCAACGAACTTCGGCTGATCAATGATGTTGCACGAAGACTTGGGGTTCGACCCAATGTTGGAATTCGAATCAAGCTGGCATCAAGCGGAAGCGGCAAGTGGGAAGAGTCAGGGGGCGATCAGTCAAAGTTCGGCCTGAATGCCTCGGAGCTTCTCGAAGCCGTTGAGTATGCCCGCTCGAACGAAATGCTTGACTGCATCAAACTGATCCACTTCCACCTGGGGTCGCAGATCACCAACATCCGAAAGATCAAGCAGGGGTTGAGTGAGGTTGCCCAGTTCTATGTGCAGCTTATGGCGATGGGGTGCCGGATAGAGTTTGTTGACGTAGGGGGCGGTCTTGGTGTTGATTACGATGGTACGCGCAGCAGCGTGGCCTCGAGCATTAACTACTCGATCCAGGAGTATGCTAATGATGCGATCAGCTCGATCGCCGAGGCAGCTACCAAGAACTCTCTACCGCACCCGCATATCATCACCGAGTCAGGCAGGGCATTGACAGCCCACCATTCGGTGCTGGTGTTCAATGTTCTCGAAACAGCAAGCGTTCCTACGTGGAATTCGCGTGATAAGATCTCCAAGAAGGATCACGAACTGGTTAGCGAATTGCACGAGATCATGACTTCACTCAACAGTCGGACGATGCTCGAAGCCTGGCATGACGCGCAGCAGCTGCGTGAGGAAACACTTGACAGGTTTTCGCTCGGACTGATCGATCTGCGTACGCGTGCCCAAGTCGAGCGACTCTATTGGACCATTGCCCAGAAGATCTCTGATATGGTCGGTGAGCTCAAGGCTGTCCCTGAGGAACTGCGTCAGCTGCCGAAGATGCTGGCCGACAAGTACTTCTGCAACTTCTCACTCTTTCAGTCGCTCCCAGATTCCTGGGCCATTGATCAACTTTTCCCGATCATGCCGATCCACCGATTGACCGAGCGCCCATCGAGAATGGCAACGCTGCAGGACATCACCTGCGACTCGGATGGGAAAGTGGATCACTTCATCGGCGTACGAGATTACACGTCGCTTCTGCCGGTGCATCCGCTCAAGGCAGGAGAGCAGTACTACCTGGCCGTGTTCCTTGTTGGAGCCTATCAGGAGATCCTGGGCGATCTGCATAACCTATTCGGCGATACCAATGCCGTGCACGTCACCGTAAGCGGTAATAGCTACGAGATCGCACAGGTCATAGACGGCGAAACCGTTGCTGATGTACTCGACTACGTTCAGTTCGATGCGAAGAAACTCGTTCGCACAATGGAAGCCTGGGTGAGTGCCTCGGTCAAGGACAAGAGGATCACGGCCAAAGAGGGCAAGGAGTTCCTTGCCATCTACCGGTCCGGATTGTATGGTTACACCTATTTGGAAGAGTGATATCTCGCGTATGACTCATCACACTGTCGTGCGTTGGATCATTGTCATCCTCCTAGCCCCGTTTGCCGTGATGAACGGTCATGCGCAGTCTCTTCCCACGGCGTATCATGACACGTTTGATGACAACAAGGGAGAGTGGCAGGTAGGGGGCTCTCTTGGGCGCAGCGCCTCGATCGTCAACGGTGTCTATCGAATTGATCAGCGTGCGGCGTTTGGATCCTGGTTCGCCAAGACCAACTGCTTTGTGGATTATTCCCAGGACTTTGAGGTTGAAGTCAAGGTGCGTCAACTGACAGGTTCGAATGCAGCTGGTTTTGGGATATTCTGGAGTGGGAAGGGAATCAATGCCTACAACGCCTTTGTGGTCAGTGGCATTGGGCGCTACCGTGTAACATCAGAAATGAACGGTGCCGTCAATGACATGCAGCCGTGGACACCCTTTGAGGGAATGCCGCCTCTTCAGACATGGTTCACCATGACGATCCGGAAACGCGGATCGGGCATGAGCGTGCTCGTCAATAACACGACACTCTTCCTGTTCGACCGTCCGCGGATCTTCGGTGGTGAGATAGGTCTGATCACGGGACCACAAGTCGTCGTAGAGTTTGATGATTTTATCGTGCGTCAGAATCAGGGTCCTATCAATCTAGCCGATGATTGTATCACTGACGGGAAGCCGGAAAGTCTTGGTCCGAATGTCAACTCGGTAGGAGGAGACATTTCTCCGGTCATAACAGCTGACGGCAAGCGCCTGTACTTCGGACGGTACCCGTATCTGGGAAACATCGGTGATCCATCTACCGAGGATATCTGGTACACAGACTTGCTGCCGAACGGAACGTGGGGCCCTGCACAGAATGTAGGTGCGCCGCTGAATAACTATGCTTCGAACTTTCTGGTGAGCATTTCGCCAGACAGAAACTCGGCCATCGTTGGTAACACGTATTACAGCAACGGTGCCCCGAAGGGGGCTGGTCTGTCATCAACGTACATGACGGAAAATGGCTGGAGCATCCCGAAGGAAATCAGGATCGACCGGTATTACAATGATGATCAGTTCTCCGAGCTGTGCCTTGACCCTAGTGGTATGATCCTTGTGATGACGGTACAACGTGATGATACCAAGGGGCAGAAGGACATATACTTCTCCCGCCGTAAGCCAAATGGAATGTTCAGCGAGCCGGTCAACTGCGGTCCAGTTCTCAACACCTGGGGCAATGAGATCTCGCCGTTCATTGCCGCAGACGGTGTAACACTATTCTTTGCCACGGATGGTCGGAAAGGATATGGCGACATGGACATCTGGATGTCTCGTCGTCTTGATGACTCGTGGACAAAGTGGAGTGAACCAAAGAACGTTGGCCCCTTGATCAACACTGCGCAATGGGATGCCTACTTCACCATTCCGGCGAAAGCAGACTATGCCTATTTCAGCGGTGCCAGCCCTACCGATGGCAGCTCGGACCTGTATCGTGCACGCCTGCCAAAGGGCCTAAAGCCTCTGCCGGTGGCATTGATCACCGGCCGTGTCCTCGATGCGGCAACGAAGAAGCCTATTGCGACGAGCGTTAGCTATGAGAGTCTCACAAAGGGCGTTACCGCCGGCATAGCCCGGTCGGAGCCAACGAAAGGTTCCTATAGCATCGTTCTGCCTGTTGGTGACCTGTATGGGTTTCGCGCAGAGTTAGAGGGCTTCTATCCTGTGAGCGATCAGCTCGATACGCGATCGCTGGCCGAGTATACCGAGATCACCCGTGACCTCTATCTTGCTCCGATTGCGAAGAATCAGACCATTACGCTCAACAATGTCTTCTTCGATTTCCGTCAGTCGGTTCTTCGTCCTGAGTCTCATGCCGAGCTTGACCGCCTTGCCGCCTTTCTGATCCAACGACCTGCCATGGTGATCGAACTTGCTGGCCATACGGACAACATTGGAAGTGTCGGCGCAAACATGGACCTTTCGCGGCAGCGCGTTACAGCTGTGAAGGACTATCTGGTAACGCGTGGCGTGGAAGCCTCGCGGATGAAGACCGTTGCCTATGGTGCCACGAAGCCCCTTGTGAAGAACAATTCCGACGATGCGCGCCGCCGCAATCGGCGTGTGGAATTCCGCATCGTTACCATGTAAAGGCAATCCCATGCGCACAATGGCCCTTCTTCTGACTATGCTCTTGGCTGCGTCTGTCTTGATCGCATCTGACGAGGAGAACGAAGAGCGCTTTCCGGATGATGTGCGTCATGTTGCCTCACGCTGGTACCAAATGGTGGAGGCTGAGCACGGCAACGTCTTCGACGTTATGCAGGCGATGCGCGAAGACTCTACACTTCACACGTCGCATCGGTGTCGTCAACGTCGCAAGGCCGAACACTGGATCGCACAGCGCCGTCCCCATGCCGATGCTAGCGGCCGCATAGGCCCATTGCAGCCATCGTTGGCGGAGATCGATGCCGAGCGCACTCATAGATCAAAGATCGCTGAATCGTCGCAGGCTGAGCAGCCGCGATGGGAGGGAATCGGTCCTTTTGGTTGGGACTCCTCCGCAGTCCTAGCCACCGGCTCACAGGGGATCGGCGTAGTTCGCACGCACCTTGTTCTGCCCGATGACCGCCGTGTGATCTTGGCCGGAACGGTCTCGGCAGGGATGTGGAGAAGCTCGGATGCCGGACGCACCTGGACTGGAATCGCCCAGGATGAGCCTATCACCTGGGTTAGCCGCTTTGCTGTTTCGGGACAGCACATCTATGCGGCCACCACGGCAGGACTGTATGTCTCCGTGGATAGGGGACTAACCTTCAAGCGCCTGACCCTGAGCGGTGATGTAGCTCTATCGCAGGCAATAGCTGTCGATCTCTGCATTGTTGATCCGAATGATCACCGTCGAATAGTGATCTCTGCGATCAACCGCCTTTTCCTATCCACCGACGCTGGTGCTTCGTGGAAGTCTGCGAGTAACATGATCGGCACATGGTGGGATCTTGCCTGGCATCCGACGCGATCAGATGTGGCCTATGGCCTGGTTCAGGTCGGCGGACACATCAGCTTTGCCCGCTCGACAAGCTCAGGGGTGAAGTTCAATCCGACAGGGCAGGGATATCCGGCCGCACGAGACGACGCGCAAATGCTTCGCGCTCTGATTGGCGTTACGCCTGCCGATCCACGTATGGTAGCCGTCATGATCGGCGGAAAGACGGTATCCGATGTCGGCGGCGTGTACGGTCTTTACGTGTCCACAGACGAGGGTTCAACGTTCGAGCATCGCTGCTGTGGTAGCAACGATGGGCCAGAACCACCGAACAAGGATACCAATCCGAACTTGTTCGACTACGACATCATGGGACAGGGGCTAGGTCAGATTACCTGGGATATGGGCTTTTCCATCTCCACCCGGGATCCGCAGTTTATGGTCGCAGCCGGGATCTTTCCTTATCGCAGCTCCGATGGCGGCCGCACGTGGAGATCGCTGCCTGCTATGCACTACGACATACAGTCGTGCTCGATCATTGGCGACTCGGTGTGGCTTACCCATGATGGTGGGATGACGTTGAGTGCTGATCGCGGTGCGACGATCTCTGATCGCAGCAAAGGAATCTCGGCAACTGAGCTCTGGGGCTTTGGGCAATCTCATGATGGTCAGGTGATGACGATCGGAGCCTATCATCTGCCGACATTCATTCGCGACACAACGGTCTATGCATCGGCTCGCCCAATCGATGGCTGGTATCCGTGGGCTGGCGCCGATGCCATGGGTGCCAACGTCAACCCGATCGCGACGGAGTGGATCTATGCCAAACCTTGGAGCAATGTTCGAGCCTTGCGGACACGCTCGAAACTTTTGCCTCCGAGTTCATCGGACCTTGGTATTGACCTAGGTTACATCACGCTGAATAACATCGGCTTTGATCCCGTTGATTACTTCCACATCGTAGCGCCAGATTATGCCAAGCAGCGATTAGTCTCCAGTAGAGATAACGCTATGTCATGGACCACACTCAAGCAGTTCACACGCTGGGTCCATCGCGTCCGCCAGCACCCTCGAAAGGGAGCTTCAATAATGGTCCTCGGCGATGATGCCCTGTGGCTTTCGAACGATCGCGGCAGCACGTGGACCAACGCCACCCCTTCGGCATCTGTGGGGAAGGGGCAGGGCATGGTGGATATGGCCTTCGATGCCGACGATCCCCGCCACATCTACCTGGCCTACGGTGGTAATCAGACGTCGGTGAAGGTTGTCGAATCCATCGATGCCGGCGCAACCTGGACGTCGATCAGTACAGGTCTTCCGTCGTTTGCCATCTTCACCCTCATTAGCCGCACCGGAGCACCGGGTGAACTGTATGTTGGAACGTCCTACGGCGTGTACCGTCGGACTTCTGACGGTCTGTGGGAATCCTTCGGTAAGGGGCTCCCGCTGAGCGACGTAAACTTTCTTGACATTGATCAGCCGCACGGTCTGATACGTGCTGCCACAAACCGTGGTCTCTGGCAAGCCCCGTTGCCGGCTTCAAGTACCCCGCGCGCTCAGATATCACGCAGCACAGACACCGTGCGATGTTCGCGCACACCAGTGCGCTTCGGATGTCGCTCGTCGGCACTCGAAACGTCACGGTTCCGGCGCACATGGCATTTCCCAGGTGGTAGCCCTTCAACGTCGTCCGCTTCCGTTGTTGACGTCTTCTACCAGGCTCCTGGTTCGTACGACGCCGAGCTCATCGTGGAAAACGAGTACGGACGGGATTCCGTGCGCCTGACAGGCGCCGTGACGATGGTCCGGAGCGAGTGCGACGGATTTGACCCCGTTGCCGGCAATGCGGCCGATCTCACGCAGCCGGGAGATCATATCACACTCGGTCGTTTTCCTCGGAAGGTGCGGGCGTTCACCTTTACGGCATGGGTCAAACCGGTAGGTATGCAGCCAAACTTCTCGGCCATACTCTGTACCGACGCCGACCCGAGCGTAGCACAGGAAGTCGGCCTGCAGTTTGTCAACGATAACAACGAGCTTGGTTATCTCTGGACTAACGGACGTTGGTGGTGGGGCTCGGGACTCACCGTGCGACCAGATCAATGGTCACATGTGGCCCTGACGATCGACAGCACCGGAGCTATGGTGTACGTCAACGGAATCCCAAGCAAGGACTATGTCAACCTGCCCCCTGCGGATCTGTCATCACTGGTGTTCAAACTCGGTACGTACCATTACTGGAGCTCTCGCAACTTCAAGGGGCTTGTCGATGAGGTCGCGATCTACAGCCGGTGCCTGAGCACCGAGGAGATCCGCTCCGGAATGCATCTTACAAAGCGTGGACCCGAGGATGGACTCTTGGCCTATTATCAATTCAACGAGTCTGTTGCCGGTGAGATCTATGACAAGCTCGGAGCAGGCAGTGGTCGACATGAAGCTGGTGCCGGCGTGGCCGTGTCCGAAGCTCCCGTAGCCGCTGGAAGAAGCCAGCTTAATCGGGTGAATCCCGGCGTACGCCTTGCCGCGTTCGAAGAGTTATCCGACAGCATTGTGTTCTATCAGCCATTAACGGATTCGGTTGATGTGGTGATGACACGCTTTGATCGCAATGATGGTGGACGCTTGCCGCAAGACCGCAACGTCCTTGAGGGGAGCTGGCGAAACGTTGATGTCTTTAGTCCCGCAGCCGGCGCTGAAGTCTCGTTCATCTCTGCATCGGCTGACTCCCGATATGCACCGACCGATGCTGCCTCACGGATGTATGGACTGATAACGCGATCGGGATGGGAGTACGCTCAGGCATGGTCATCAGCGCGCATCCGGGATAACGGATCGATCCCCCTTCAAGGCCTGTCGGTTAGTGCCGCGGCGGACAGGGGTCTTTTGACGCCCCTTCAGCTGGCGGTGACTTACTCGGGTCCGGCTGTAGGAGTTCAGGAGACTGTCCATGTCGGTTCGAAGCTACGTGCCATACCACAGCCTGCCGCAGATGTGCTGGCTGTGACGTCGCCAGGTCTGATACGGCAGGTCGCGATCTATGATCTGTCGGGGCAGACGATGTTTCAAGCCACTTTCCCAGGCACGATGACAGAGCAGGGGATCGATGTTTCAAGCCTGAGGAGCGGCACGTACGTGCTCACAGTGGATGGACTCCGTCACCTTGTCATCATTCATCGCTGACGCTTCCAGCCGGCAACCCAGGACGAACCATCACGGACTGCTCGCGCTCGAGGGTGACAGCGCCAACATTCGCCCCTTTAGGTTTGCGCACAAATTTGCGCTGTGTATAGACCACCGGAACATATGAGGCGTTGCGTGCCTGTGAATAGTAGGCCGTAATGGCGGCAGCAACCTCGAGTACCTGCTTCGCGATCTTCGGTCCAGTCACACCGCGCAGCACAGCGTGTGAGCCACTGGCCCCGCGCACGTGCATCCACCAGTCGTTCTGCCGAGCAAACTTCATCGTCAGTTCGTCGTTATTCGCTGCGCTGCGCCCAACGTAGAGGGTATGATCGGCGTCGATCTGAAAGACACGGAACTTCCCGGCCGCAGCCGATGTCGTTGCTCTGGAGTCATCAGTCATGGGTCTGCTTGGTTTGGAAAGATCACTGAGTGATGCTGCTTCGAGGAGCTTCGTTCGCTGCTCCCGCAGGGTGTCAAGCTGGAGTTGCAGAGCCGGTAGACGTTTCTCGCGCGTGCGCGCAGCGATCTCGGCGTTGCGGGCCTTGTGATAGTACGCCGTGGCATTGTCGAGCAATGAACGGTCGGCACGAAGTGGAATCAGGTCGCTTGTCAGGCTGGAAACATTCATTGACTCGAGACACTCCAAGCCCTGGCGTTGCAGATTCGGTTGCGACATGATGGTGTCTGCCCAAGAGCGGTAGAGTGCCGGCCGCTCGGGTGCCTTGGCATCAGCCTCTACAGCCTGGAGCGTTCTCTCGGTGCGGGTGATCTGGGCATCAAGTACGCGCAATCGTGATCGCCGTTCGTTGACGAACGCACGGTGCGCGTGACGCAGTACTGATGCTCGACGAACAGCCTCAAGAACATCATCAGATTCCTCGTTGACCGTCCAACCCTGCAGAGGTGAAAGCGAGAACAGTCGCTCATCGCCCCGTGCTAAAAGAAGAAATCGAGGTTCAAATCGGCATTGGCCGATCAGATCCTCGGCCCCCTGCAAGAGGTTGTTGCGTTGCTGACTTGTTAGCGTACCAACGATGGCCTGTGTGTCAATGCCACATCGATGGCAGACCTCTTCGGCATAGTGCCTGCCCATGCGCAGACAACTGGATGCCACATCGCTTGCAACTGTTGAGTCATTTGTGGAAAGGGGCTCATGCATCTCCCGAGGAACGATCAGATAATCGCTCTCGAGCCGCTCAAGGCGATTATGGAGAGCATCGACTATGCACCCGTCCAGCGTGAGAACGATGTTGCCTTTGCCGGCACTGAAAAGCTCGACATGCATTACGTGGCGGTCGAAGACAAAGCTGATGACGCGATCATCCTGCTGCTTCGCAACCACGGCCAGGTTCTGACCGACCAATTCCGGAAAAATGTCTCGGCTGTTTCGATGCGCTCGACGAAGAGATGTTCGCTCCGAGATACAGGCACCATCGGATGATACGTCGATGACAATTGATCGCTCGCGCGAGCCCCCTTCAAAGACAAGAGCCGCAACATGCTTTTCCTGGGACCATGCTGCCGTCAAGCGGGACGATGACAGAAGCTGGTGCAACGCACGAGCAACATGCTCTAGCGTGAGGTGGTGACTGGTCACGACCTTGTCCGCTTTCGCTTCTTGGTCTGGGCGCTCGTGACCACATTAGCCAATGCATGCGGCAGAATGTCGATCACGAGGCGCAGATCCCGGCGACGCATCTCATCGAGTTTCTTGAACCAGATGCCAAACACTTTCACGTCGCGCTTTGTTGTGTCTGCTGCGGCTAGCAGCCGCATGAGACTTCGCGCAATTCGAGGGTCGGTGCATTGATCGATCGTTTCGAGGATCGTGGATGCTGGGCGCCGCTGACCCCGCGTGATTCCCTCTACGGCAGCCATACGGACGATCTGAAGTGAGTCTGAGAGAGCGCCAGCAAGAACCTCAAGGGCATCAGGATGTCGCCTGCCAGCATGATAGGCCGCCCGTTGGCGTACATACGGATGCGCATCTGAACAGTTTGCTGCAAGGGAACATACCGAGGCGGAATCATCAATCTCCCCAATCGTCGCCGCTGCCAGGCGTCGGCGTTTCCACGAAGAGTCGGCAAGCATCCGGGTCAGGCGGGGCAGGGCCTCTCGGCACTTGACCTTGCCGATGACGGTCGCTGCCATGGCAAGCTCTGTCATGGATGTGCTTTCCAGCTTACGTAGCAGGAGCGCTGTCGTCGAATCCCGATCGGACTGATAGATCTGCGGTAGGGCGATCTCCAGGGTAAGGCGCTCACGAGGCATCTGGGTGCCAAACTTCATTGACAGGAAGTTCAGCGCTTGTAGCGAGCGTTTTCCCAGTTCGGCCCGAGCCGGTGCAACGGCATTCTGGAATCTCAGGTGGGATGCCGAGGCCTGCACAAACAAGCTGTCGACGCTGGAGGTCAGCGTCACTGGCACGGATCTCTCAGGCGCCACTGGTGCCGACGTTGAGGCCTGCAGGCCGAGGTCGGCAAATACCCCATAGCTGGACTTCATCGTCACCGTGTCGTTGCGCGTGGTCTCTCCATACCGGTCGCTGCCTTCGACATCGACGAACAGACCGATCATGCCGTAACCGCGCCGCATATCCGAGTATCCAAGCGTGTTGATGATGTTCGAGGCGCTGTAGGCATCGTTGCCTTTCACGTCAACAAGGATCGACACTGCATTCGCATTGCCAGAACCAAGAGAAAGGCTTTCACAGACGTACACATCATCGCCGCGTTCATCGATCAGAATACCCGTAGCGATATCATGACCGCAGCCTTGAGAAACGCCATGCGAGCGGTAGGTGTCGTTGCCTTCAACATCATGGAACACTCCTACAGCGAAATGAACGCCTGAACCCTGAGCGTACTGATAGGCATCGTATCGATCGTCTCCGGCAAGGTCCACAAGAGCTCCCAAGCCGTACCAATATCCCGTGCCCTGACCGTAGATATCACACGAGTAGAGGTCATTGCCGGCGGCATCGACGAGAAGTCCGATCCCGCCGGACATTGCAGGTCGTGAACCCAGTGCAGCACCCTGCACGAATGAAACCTGATGATCATCATATCGCAGGACATCGGCAAAGGGGCTTACGGCGATATAGCGGTCATTTCCCGCACCGTCAGCCAGAACACCGGCGCCATTGGTGGCACCAAATGCCTGGGCCTGTGCGGCACATACATAAAGGTCATGTCCGGAGCCGTCAATGAGCATGCCGATTCCGACAATGCCAGCCCCCTGACAGTTGGTGCGTCCGCGATAGACGTCATTACCGGCGACGTCATGAAGGATGCCAATACCATAGAGTCCCGAACCAAGAGAATAATCTCCACCCTGGTATTCGTCGTTGCCAGCCTTGTCGATGAGAACGTCAGCACCGAATGCGCCGCTGCCCAGCGTGTAGTCTCCGCCTCGGTAAACATCATCGCCGGAGAAGTCGACGATGTAGCGCGTGTGCTGTGACCTGTCACGTGCCGATAGGTTGTACGTGTCATTGCCGCCGAGGTCGATGATGCAGGCATACTCGCCGGTGTATGTATCGGCCCCAGTCCCACCGATGGCAACACGACCGTAGCGGGTGGATAGGGTTATGGTGCTGACCGATTCACTCAAGATGTCGAGTGCCCTCGAGGTTTCGTCCATCAGATGCAGAAGATCGGCATACAGGGAAGCCCCCTGTGAGCAGATCGTCGAAACGACCGCTGTGTCAATGCTCTGACTGACACGTTGCACCGCTGCACGTCCTATACCTTCTTGCTCGTAGATCTGCCAGAGCGATAGCTCTTCTTCTCCCGGAGAAAGCCGCCAGAGGGAATCGAGCTCGTTCTGAAGATCGCCGAGGCTGCGCTGTCGATTGCGCGCACTCTCGACGGCCTCATGGGCACCGATGAACGCGCCCACAAAGCGAATGACTAGTATCCGAAGTGGCGTGCTGAGACTGTCCAGACCTGCTACGATGTTGCGCTGACGCAGGTCATCCAGTGTGATGATATTGCCGTGAAATGTTCGTCGCAAGGCGGCTAGTCCTACACCCTGCATGAGGCCGTCGATGGCGTCGAGCATTTCGTGCACTCGCGCAGTTGACAGCGCCGTCGACATTGAGTCGGTCCACGTAAACACCGAGATTGGATCTGTGAACAGCCGATCATGAAAGGGGCTTCTATGCCTATCGCGATCGATAAGGTCTGCCGGCATGGCAAGATCAATGCGACTCATGCCAAGGAGCGAAAGGGCAGTATCGACGCAGTGGGTAAGGTCCTTCGTCGATTGGCGTCGTGCCGAATCCCGAGACACTTGGGCATCAGCAGTAGGTGCGACCAGAAGTAGTAGGAGGGCGAAGAACAAACACCAAGGATACAGGCGCATCACTACATCCTCATCAGTGTCTTGAGATCCTCAGCAAGCCTCGGATTGATTTGTTCCAGAATCGCCAGCAGTTGTTCGGCACGATCACGACGGTTCGACCGCAAGTAGCATCGTGCAGCATGGTAGAGAACGATTGGGCTTGATGTGAACCTCTCTACATCACGATCGATGAATCCTGCCGCATCGGCACACCGATCGGCATCAAAGCACGTTCGCAATCGTTCTGCGCGGTAGACCTGCGAGGTGTCCGTGATCTGTATGGCCTGAGCGTGGGCGCGCAGCGCCTCGGAGAAATTGCCGAGCTTACGGTAAAGAAGTGCAAGCGCATGGTACGAATCGCCAGCAAAGAGTGCCGATGTCGTTGCACAGCGTCGGTAGGTCTGGATCGCATCCTCGGAAAAGCCCAGAGCATCATATACACGGGCCAGGTTGTAGTAGGCCTCGGAGTAATTCGGCTTGATGGCGATAGCCTTGCGCAGCGAGCGTACGGCCGAGTCCATCTGCATGACCTCGGTCTGTAGCAGACCGAGATTGTACCACGCCATGGCATCATCGGGAGCGATGGACAGGTACTGACGGGCAACATCGATGGCTTCTTTGGTGCGCCCCTTGTCCTGCAGGGCGGCCGTCTGCAGGAGATAGGCCGACGGAGCCCGACTACCCAGAGCCACGGCACGTTCGAGAAATGGGAGTGCCTGCTCGGCACGCTGCGCAGCGATCAGTGTTTCACCAGCGAGTAACTGCGCTGAAGGATCATCGGGCCGCAGTTCTGCGCCCCGCGAGGCAAGCTCGGATGCCTCGGCACTGCGTTGCACACGCATGTAGCAACGCGTGAGTTGCTGCATGATGGCAACGTTGTCCGGTCGTCGGAACATGGACTCTTCGAGGTGCGTGATGGCCTCGCCACAGCGTCCAAGCGTCGCAAGGGTCATTCCGAGAGCCATCGATGGCTCAGCCGAATCTGGCGCAATGGCATGAGCTGACGAAAACATGCCGATAGCCTCTCCTGGACGACCCAATCGCATGAGGCAGTCGGCCGCGATCATGTGTGGCTGGTAGGCGTTGGGATTGGTGGCAATTGCTTTTCGAGACTCCTCAAGTGCCTGGGCTGGACGATTTTGCCGCAGAAGAGCCACCGAGAGAACAATCAATCGCTCTATATCCTTGGGGTTTCTTTGTACTTCCGACCGTACGGTCGTTTCAACCAGTTTCCAGTTTCCAGAGGTGATGGCCTTGCGCACGGCAGGAGACACCTGCTGACCGAGTGAGCTGGTCAGAGGAATGATCAGGAGGGATACGAGGGCTAGGATTGATCTTCGAGCGGCATTCATCGCTTGCGAACATACAGCGCATGGGTGTCTGAACCCACGCGCCTGGCATGACGCACCTTCCACTTTTTCAGGGGGCTGTCGGCAAACCACTCCGGGCCGGAGCCGATGATCAGGGGTGCGGTATGCACTTCAATCTCATCAACCGCATCCTCGCGGAGCATACGTGAAGCAAGGTAGGGTCCGCCCTCAAGCAGTACGGAAGCGATCTTAAGCTGAGCCAGGGCCTGAAGTATATCACTGCTAGCGATGATCATTGAATCATCGGTTGGCAGAACCACGAGTTCCACGCCATGGTCCCAAAGTCTGTGACGAGCTTCATCATCAGCTCGCTCAGAGCAGATGACAATGGTCCTGACGTCTCGCGCTGTTTCAACGAGCGTCGTGCTGGTGGGGACGCGGCAGTGCGGGTCGACCACAATACGGATCGGGTTCCTCCCTGAGCACAGGCGCACGGTCAGTTCCGGATTATCATACACTGCTGTTCCAACTCCGATCATGACGGCGTCGCGTCCCGAGCGCATGCGGTGCACACGAAGGCGGCTCTCGACAGACGTCAGGTATCGCGGCTGGTCAGGGGGCATGCGCACACGCCCGTCGATGGACGTTGCGATCTTCAACGTAACGTGCGGACGTCCCATCGTGATCCAGTGCACAAAAGCCCGGTTGAAGTGCTCGGCTTTATCCCTCAAAACGTCTACTGTCACTTCAATGCCAGCCGCGCGCAATGCTTCTATGCCCTTGCCGGCAACGAGTGGGTTCGGATCGTGCATGGCAACCACAACGTGCCGCACACCACTCGAAATGATGGCTTCAATGCAAGGAGGCTGCTTACCGTAGTGCACGCATGGTTCGAGGTTGACGTACATCGTTGCACCTTCAGCCTTGCCGTTGAGTAACTGCAGAGCGTCGACCTCGGCGTGGACGTCACCGTAGGTATGGTGCCAGCCCTCGGACAGAACGATGTCGTCGCGCACGATAACACAGCCCACCATCGGATTGGGGCTGACGTGACCCGAGCCGAGGCGCGCCAGATCAAGGGCCCGCTCCATATAGAACTCATGTGATGCAGGTCTGGTCATGGAAGAGGTAGCCGCAGTTCAACAAAGGTTGTGTAGGCAAGGGGCTTTACCGGCAGCACAACTTCCAGGCGGTAGGTACTAGCCGGTGGGGGAAGGCCGTCATCTGCCAGGCCGTTCCAATCGGTAGTGTAGTCGTGGAAGCCCCCTGCCACGGTTGGCTCAACACTCGAGATCATCGTCAGAAAAGCCATGCCGGCGTTCGATGCCCATACAATCTGACCTTTCCCGTTGATCAGGCGCAGCCGCAGATGCTCGGAGGACGGGAAATACTCCCCTTCGACCACCCGCTGACGCAAAGCCCGAGCGGTGAAGGTTATGGTGCCGTCGGCATTGCGTCGGTAGCTCACGAGAAGCTTGACTGCCGACGTGTCCGCTGGATCATGGTTGGCTTCGAAATGGCTATCGTCTGATGCAGTCTTCGCCTCGACACGATAGCGCACATTCTTACCATCGATCTGTGCGACGATACCAAGCGAATCGAACCCCGGCGTTGCTGCTGATGAAAAATCGCCAGTGATCATAGTCGTTACGGTTTCGCTCCTGCCGGGAGCACCCATCGAGGTCATTGACATTGGAATCTCATCGGTCGAGTTTGCTCGGAACACCAAAAGCGTTAACTGCGCGGCTCCCTTCAGTTTTGCTGCGTCGATAGGGTTAACGATGACAGTCGACGACTGAGTGCTGGAGTCAAGGCGAACCGTCACGCCGATCGGTTGATCAGATGGCGATCCTTTGAGAGTCCGCACTGTCATCCCGGAAGACCCGGAACATCCGGCCAGAGTCAGCAAAAACGCCATGGTGCTGAGCAGATTCATCGTTTCACGTGGGAAGTGCATGTGAGAAGCGGACGAATGAGTGACGAATTGTTGGAAATCGACTCACGATGCGCAGTTTGATGTTGATACAAACTAGACCCATAGACCGAATCATGCAACACAATGCTCGATGATGTTGCTGAGATGGCGCGATGCATGGTGTGCCGCCTCAATCACTTCTGCATGAGTTACTGCAGTCCCAGATGAATCCGTTAGCACGTTGGTGACCAGTGATAGAACAACGGCGTCCATGCCAAGTTGTCGAGCTCTGTGTGCCTCGATTGTCGTTGACATGCCTACAATGTCTGCCCCCATGCGCTGGAGCATCCGCGCTTCGGCACGAGTTTCGTAACTCGGACCGAGAACCTGTATGTAGGTTGCCGGTGTAAGCACAATGCCGTGCTGAAGGCAGCGTTCGGTGCACTGGTGCAGCCAATCAGAGCGCTCTCCGATAACACCGGGTGCTCTCCTTGCAGTTCCAGCTGGAAGGAACATCTCGAGTAGGTCTATCGGTGTGACGATCTGACCAACGCGCAGTTTCGAATTCAGGGCCCCGACGGCGTTCATGATGACGGCCCGGCCGATCCCGAGGCGGTGTGCGACATCGATCAGCATATGCGAGGTCTCGCGACTGTGCCCCTCGTAGAGATGAAACCGTCCGCTGCATAGAAGGTTCAGTGAGGATCCTATCCTCACCGTCCGGAACTCAAGGGCATGACCCTCAACGCCGCCGATTGGCATGCCAGGTACCTCTCTGTAGGGCAGCACATGCTCGACGGTGCCGCGCCGCGGTTCGTAGGTAAAACCCGACCCTGTGATGATCACGGTCTCGAACCGTTCCGTCCAGTGTTTCCGGAGAAACTCCGCCGCCAAAGCTGACGGGCTGTTGATGCGCTGACCTGCCTGCATGATGTGGCGCAAGTTACGCCGTGTGGGGTCATCGGCGTGTCGGCCATGCCGTATCTTTGCCGTCCCACAGAGTAACACCTCAGGACAGATAATGATTCGAAGCATGACCGGATTCGGCAAGGCCGATGTGTCGATCCTCAACGTGCCAAGCACGATCGAGGTCCGGTGCGTCAACGGACGCTACCTCGAGGTGTCCACCAAGATCCCTCGTGAATGGTCCGATAAGGAAGGCCTCGTGCGTGAACACGTTCGCGGACTGGTCACGCGAGGTTCGATCACGGTTTCGATCCGCCGCGACGAGAAGTCAGCCACCGTTGAGGCAAGGCCCAACCTGGACGCAGCGGCATCGTATCTATCGGCTCTTCGGCAGATCCAAGAGCAGCTCAATGTGCCTGGTACCGTTTCGATAGAACATCTTGTGTCGCTGCCGAATATCTTTTCGCCCCCTGAAGAGTCAGCCGATGACGATTCCCTGTGGAAGGATCTTCAGAACGGGCTCACACGGGCATTGGAAGCACTCAACAGTATGCGTGACCGTGAGGGAGCTGAGCTGGCTCGGGACCTGCGCGAGCGCCTGCTGTTCATTGAGAAGGGGCTTGCAGCTATTGAAGCCAGTGCATCGGAGCGCGTTGCCATCGAGCGTACGCGGCTGCGCGAGCGGGTGGCACAGATCCTTGGAGAAGCCGCCATCGACGAGCAGCGCCTGGCGCTGGAAATTGTCCTGTTGTCAGAGAAACTGGACGTTACCGAGGAATGTGTCCGACTTCGCAGCCACATTAAGCACATGCGCCAGTACATGGACTCGAGTGAGCACGCCGGACGGAAGCTCAACTTCATGCTGCAGGAAATGAACCGCGAAGTCAACACCATCGGATCGAAGTGTAATCATGCCGATGTGGCCGCCACGGTTGTCGGTATGAAGGAGGAACTCGAACGTATGCGTGAACAGGTGCAGAATGTCGAGTAGAAAGCATCTGATCGTCCTTAGCGCCCCTTCTGGTGCCGGCAAGACAACTGTTGCGCGTCACCTGTTGGCAACATTTCCGCAGATGCGATTCAGCGTGAGTGCTACGACGCGCCAGCAGCGTCCGGGGGAGCAGCATGGCGTTGATTACTTTTTTCTAACGCGTGACGAATTCCGTCGTTCGATCGAAGAGAACGACCTGATCGAGTACGAGGAGATCTTCGGCAACTATTACGGCTCGCTGCGCAGCGTTGTCAGCCAGGCCGTCAACCGCGGTGAGTTCCTCGTCTTTGATGTCGATGTTAAGGGAGCTCTGTCACTTCGGCAGGCCTTCCCCGATGATACACTGTTGATCTTCGTTGCTCCACCCTCGTTGCAGGCGCTTGAGCAGCGTCTGACGGCGCGCCACACCGAGACCGCTGAGCAGATCGCGACACGTCTTTCAAGGGCAGAAATGGAGATGGCGCATCAGGACATGTTCGATGTGATCCTTGTCAACAGTGACCTCGAGCAGACGCTCGAGCGCGCAGAGGCGCTCGTGCGCTCCCACGTGGAAGGTTCTCCACACCAACCGTCGCTCTTCACCGAGCGCTAGCCACATCGTAACTTTGCCGTCTATGAAGAAGTCGAAAAAGGCCACAGGGGGCATTTTGCCGGCGGGACTCTCCCCGCAGGATGTGTTGCAGGATTATCGCATTGCCGTGGTGAGCCGCCAGGCCTCGCTACTGGGTCGCAAGGAAGTACTCACCGGCAAGGCCAAGTTCGGGATCTTCGGCGACGGCAAGGAAGTGGCCCAGCTGGCCATGGCCCGAGCGGCGCGTCCCGGTGACTGGCGCAGCGGCTACTACCGCGACCAGACATTTATGTTCGCCACCGGACAGAGCGATGTGCAGAAGTTCTTCGCGCAGCTCTATGCTCACACGGACACATCAGCCGAGCCTGCAAGTGCCGGACGCTCGATGAACGGCCACTTTGCCACGCGGTTTCTCAATGAAGACGGAAGCTGGCGTTCACAGACGCAGTCGGTGAATGTCTCGGCGGATGTCTCACCAACGGGCTCACAAATGCCGCGTCTTGTGGGTCTTGCCTATGCCTCTCGTCTCTACCGCGAAGTCGAGGTGCTCAAGGAGCTAACCGACTTCAGCGTTGACGGAAACGAAGTGGCCTTCGGGACGATCGGCAATGCCTCGAGTGCTGAGGGGATGTTCTGGGAAAGCGTCAACGCCATCGGCGTTCTCAAGGCCCCGGCAGTGATCTCCATCTGGGACGATGGCTACGGCATCAGCGTCCCGAACGAGTTTCAGGTCACAAAGTCCAATGTCGGCGAGCTCCTAGGGGGCTTTGCACGACGTGAGGGCACACGCGACGGCTATGACATTCAGGTAGTGCGCGCCTGGGATTACCCGGAACTCGTCAGTGCCTACCGCCGCGCGGCCGAAATCGCACGTGTGGAGCATGTGCCGCAGATCATTCACGTTATCGATGTTACACAGCCGCAGGGTCACTCGACAAGCGGCTCGCACGAGCGATATAAGTCTGCCGAACGTCTGGCCTGGGAGGCCGAGATGGACGGCATCGGCCGCATGCGCCAGTGGATCATTGATCAAGGCCTTGCCACTGAATCCGAACTGGATGCGATCGACCATGAATCGGTCACGCACGTCCAGCAGGCAAAGCAGGCCGCCTGGGATGCCTACATCGCCCCGATCAGGAGCGACATCGCCACGTGTATCGGACTTCTGCACAATTGTGCCGACGAACTGAAAGCTCGCGGTCACGCGGAGGCGGGGTCAACTATCAGTGCGCTGTCGGACGAGCTGGAACGCATCCGCGAGCCATTCCGTCGTGACATCATGACCACGACGCACCGGGCGCTGGTTGTAGCTCGGGCAGCGAGCACGGCGGCCACCTCAAGACTTGCGGAGTGGCGACGCGAATACGACAACAGTATTCGTCCACTCTACGCTTCGCACCTGACGAGCGAAAGCAGTGAAAGCCCCCTGACCCTGGCACATACGCCAGCACAGTTCGACCCTTCGGCAGCTGCCGTCAATGGCTCGGAGGTCATCCGCACTTGGTTTGATCATGCTCTTGGCTCGGATCCTCGTGTGGTGATCTTCGGTGAAGATGCCGGCAAGCTTGGTGACGTCAATCAGGGCACGAGCGGATTGCAATCGATCTATGGGGATCTGCGTGTAAGCGATACGGGTATCCGTGAGTGCACAATTCTTGGTCAGGCCATCGGACTGTCCATGCGAGGATTGCGTCCGATCGCCGAGATCCAATACCTTGACTACCTGCTGTATGCATTGCAGCTGATGAGCGACGACCTGGCAACGGTTCAGTGGCGCACGCGCGGCGGGCAGAAGGCTCCAGTGATCGTTCGTACACGTGGACACCGCCTAGAAGGCATCTGGCACTCGGGTTCGCCAATGGCTGGAATCATCAACCTCGTGCGTGGTGTTCATGTCTGCGTGCCCCGGAACTTCGTGCAGGCCGCCGGCATGTACCAGACGCTACTACGGGGCGACGATCCGGGGCTGGTTGTGGAAGTGCTCAACGGATATCGTCTGAAAGAAAACATCCCGATGAACATGGGATCCTACAGTGTACCCCTTGGCGTTCCGGAGGTTGTCCGCTCTGGGTCTGATGTAACCCTCGTCACCTATGGC
This sequence comes from uncultured Melioribacter sp., assembly GCA_964393485.1. GTDB lineage: Bacteria > Bacteroidota > Ignavibacteria > Kapaibacteriales > Kapaibacteriaceae > UBA10438. The sequence goes on from CAYMTW010000004.1 coordinate 28,653, forward strand.
GCAACAGTGCGCGTGGCGCTTGACGCGGCCGTCGTACTCGAACAGCTCGGTGTTTCGGTCGAAGTGATCGATGTGCAGACACTCTTGCCCTTTGATTTGCAAGGGGTTATCGTTGATTCGCTAAAGCGGACGAATCGTCTGCTCGTCGTTGACGAGGACGTCCCGGGCGGCACAACGGCATACATCCTTCGCGAGGTTCTTGAGACCCAAGGGGGCTTCCGCTGGCTTGACTCGGCACCGATGACCCTGGCGGCGCGTCCGCATCGTCCGGCCTACGGTACCGATGGGAACTACTGGTCCAAACCGGAGGCTGAGCATATCGTCGATGCCGCGTATGCGATGATGCACGAGGTCGATCCGGTCCGCTACGCAACGTTCTCCTGAACTTCCCCGAACGAGCCCGCAAAGCTCGTATCACCACCCCAGAAAAGGTCACCACAACATGAACATTCGCAATCTGACGATCCTCGCACTCGTGGCATTCCTGAGCGTGAGCATGCACGCCCAGGACAAGGCAAAGCTTATGGCCCGCGGTCAACAGGTCTATACCGAGTACTGCAAGACATGCCACCAGGCCAACGGACAGGGGCTTGGAACGGTGTATCCGCCTCTAGCGAAGAGCGACTATCTCAAGAGCACACCGATGCCTCAGATCATCAAGGAAGTTGTCAATGGTAAGAGTGGCAAGCTCAAGGTCAATGGCAAGGAATACAACGGTGTGATGGCGCCACTGCCGAAGAAGTACACGGATGAAGACATTGCCTCGGTCATCACCTATGTCTATAACAGCTTCGGCAACTCGGGTCCGACGGTTTCCGTGGCCGACGTCAAGAAGCACAAAAAGAAATAAAATCGTGCCCCAGCACGATACGCTCTGCACGCCCCCTGATAGCTCACGCTGCAGGGGGCTTGCGTATTTTTGCGGTTTGTCCCACGATCTGACAGCATGATCTGCTGACCCATGGCTCGTAAAAGAGGTTCGACATTTTCACCGGAATTGCGCAAAGACATGCTCCGGTACATGCTAATGGCGCGCGAGTTCGACACCGCCATGCTGCGACTTTACCGTCAGGGCAAAGCCTTTGGCGGAGTCTATTCCCAGCTCGGCAATGAAGCTGTCAGTGTTGGCAGTGCTCTTGCACTTGACCGCACACGTGACGTGCTGTTTCCGATGCACCGTAACATCGGCGGACACTTTGTCTTCGGTCAGACGCTCGATCAGCTCATGCTGAATCATCTGGCGCGCAAGGGAAGTCAGATGCGCGGAACAGACGGCACGGGACACTATGCCGACCCGGCCCTGCGCATCTACGGAAATGTTTCGCACCTGGGGGCGATGATCCCTGTGGCGGCTGGGTTCTCGCTGGCCGACAAGCTCCGCGGCGTGACGACCGTATCTATGACCTACATCGGTGATGGCGGCGCGCAGGTAGGGGAAGTGCACGAGGCACTCAACTTTGCGTCGGTGCACAAAATTCCGCTGATCCTGATCATCGAAAACAATCAGTACGCCTACTCGACCCCGAACTCCATGGAGTTTGCCTGTGAGCGCCTGAGCGACCGGGCCGTGGGATATGGAATGGCCGGCAGTACGATCGACGGCACGGACGTCGAGCTGGTCTATCAGACTTGTTGCGATGCTGTCGATCGCGCCCGCAAGGGTCTGGGTCCAACCCTGATCGAGACCGTGACGATGCGCATGCGCGGTCATGCCGAACACGACGACTTCTCCTACGTTCCAAAGCAGATGCTCGAAGAATGGTCTGCTAAGGATCCCGTCGAGCGCTACATCGATCGTCTCGTTGCCGACGGCGTTGTCACGCGAGATGAAACCGAACAGCTCCGATCAGCCATCCTGGCTGATATGATCTCCGCCATTGATCGGGCTCTGGAGCAACCGTGGCCCGATGCCGAAGAGGGTCTGAAAAATGTCTTCATGACGTCGAACACGGAGGGCCACTGAAATGCAGATGACCTACCTCGAAGCCATCGCCGACGCCATGCGCGTTGAAATGCGTCGCGATGAGCGCGTATTTCTTATCGGCGAAGACATCGGTGCCTATGGCGGAGCCTTCAAGCTCACCAAGGGCTTTCTCGATGAGTTCGGTCACTCACGCGTGATCGATGCTCCGATCAGTGAAGCCGCGATCATCGGTGCCGCCATCGGTGCATCGCTCAACGGCATGCGTCCGGTTGCCGAAATGCAATTCATGGATTTCGTTACCAACGGGTTCAATCAGATCGTGACCGTTGCCGGCACGACTGCTTATCGCTGGGGTATCCCCGTGCCGATGGTCGTGCGCGGACCTTCTGGCGGAGGTGTTGGAGCCAACCCGTTTCACAGTCGTAACTCCGAAGCCTGGTTTGCTCACGCCACAGGCATCAAGGTGGTGTGTCCGGCCTTCCCGGACGATGCCAAGGGGCTGATGATGGCCTCCATGCGTGATGATGATCCGGTGGTCTTCTTTGAGCACAAGGGTCTCTATCGCAAGATCAAGGGTGAAGTGCCGGAAGGCGAGTATGTTGTGCCGCTTGGTAAAGCGCGAGTGGTGCGATCAGGTGCTGACGTTTCAGTGATCTGTTATGGTTCTGCCGTGCACATGGCTCTTGCTGCCGCAGAGGCTGTCGCATCGGAAGGTATCGACGTCGAAGTAGTTGACATCCGTACACTCGTGCCGTTTGATGAAGAGACTGTGTTGGAATCGGTGCGCAAAACCGGACGTGCAATTGTGGCTCATGAGGCTGTCCTGACTGCTGGTTTTGGCGGTGAGATCGCCGCCCGCATAGCTGACAAGGCGTTCCGCTATCTCGATGCGCCAGTCAAACGCGTTGCGGCATTTGATGCCCCGACACCGTTTGCTCCAACGCTCGAACAGGCTGTACTGCCAAATTCTGGGATCATTGCCGACACGATTCGACAGATTCGTTCGTTCTAACGTGTCGGTGTTGAAAAGTTCGGAAAATGCCGTCGAACAACCGTCCGTATTTTGCCCCAAAATTTACAGGGTCTTTTCATGTCCAAGGTTCTCTTCAGTGTCTCGTATTCAATTCCTGATGGCAAACGTCCGGAGTATCTGGCCGCTATCTCAGCCGTGAAGGAATTCTATTCGGGTTCTGATGTATCGTTTTCATTGTTTGAAACGAAGGGCAAGCACAATCACTTCCAGGAAGTGTATGTGTATCCAAGCCCGGAATCTTACGAGGCATCAGACGATCCAGCAGCCACGGCTGCTATTTCTTCCTCGATCGAAAAGATCTACGCTCTGGCAACCGGTGTCGTGTACGACGTTGCCAATGAGGTAGCCTAGATCCAAGTCGTTCTGCGTTAATGAACGTCGCGTTTGATGCCAGTGCGATCCTTGGACGCAGCGGAATCGAACGGTATTCCCGTGAGCTCATCAAGGGGCTCCTCCGGAACAACCTCGTCGATGGGGTAACGCTGGCTGCCAGTGATGATGATGCGTCGAAGGTTGCTGCCTACTTCGCCCCCTTCAGCGGCGCGCAGGTGATTGAGTGTCTGCCCCACGAACGCAAGTTTGGTGCCCCCCTGCGTGGCCTGATGCGTCTGGTTCAGCGCAATCGCATGTCGAGCGCTTTTACTGGGAGCGACATCGTGCATCTGCTCTCTCCCGGGAAGGTCATCCCGCGTCAGCGTCCAGTGGTTACAACGGTTCATGACCTATTTCCCATGTATCCGGAAATGGGGCTCGACCCGATCCTTGTTCGACGGTTTCCGGGACGTGTTCGCCGCCATCTTGAAGCATCAAGCGCGATCGTGTGTCCGTCGGCATATACAGCATCGACCATACGGGAGTTCTTTCCCGCGTGTCGCCTGCCGATCCATGTTACGCCACTCGCGGCTGGTGAAGAGTTCACGCCAACGCCACTTGATCTTGATGTGATTGAGCGTTATCTGCTGCTCAAGCCGTATATCTTGTTTATCGGTCGCGTCGATCCGCGAAAGAATCTGCACCGCATGATGCAGGCCTGGTCGCTGCTACCGGAATCGCTACGTCGTCATGCCGAGTTCATCCTGATGATAGCTGGCGGTCAGGCGCAAGCTGACCAGTTCCGGGAGGGGCACCGTTCGGTTCTGGCAGACACCTCCATTCGGGTCATTACCGATGTCCCGACGGACCACATGGTACAGCTTCTTTCCCAGGCGCGGGCTCTTGCCTTTGCTACACTTGGTGAAGGCTTCGGACTACCGGTGCTCGAGGCGATGCGCTGCGGCTGTCCGGTCATCACTTCGCAGACCACCTCGCTTCCGGAAGTAGGGGGCGATGCTGCTCTGTACGTCGATCCCACGCTCACAGAATCAATCACGCAGAGGATGCAGCAGTGTCTTGAGGATGATGCACTCGTCTCGCACCTTCGTGCGGCTGGACTGCAGCGCAGCGAGCACTTTACCTGGGATGCAACAACACGAGCCACTGCCGACGTGTATCGCTCAGTCTGCGGATGATGCCATGGCTGATACTCTGATCAAACGACTAGAACTTGCCGTGCGCGGATGGTACAACGCGCGCGTCGGTCGTGGTGCGGCTCCAGTCATCGTTGACGCTCCGTTCGAGTGTGTGCAGCGTTCGAATGTCCAACGGATTTTGTTGCTCCGGCAGGATCGCATCGGTGACGTGATCGTCAGCACACCGATCATTCGTGCGCTGCGACATTGGATGCCCCACGCTCGCATTGACATGGTTCTTTCAACCAACAACATTGCCGTGCGTCAGGCGGTTGAGCCGTATGTCGATCGCATCCAGGTCTTCCGCAAATCCGTGCTGCATCTTCTGCTGTTGCGCCGCGCGCTCCGACGTGAGCGCTATGACCTGGTCATCGACCTCATGGATAATGCGTCGTCCACTTCTGCTCTGCTGGTTTCGGGTGCACATGCCCGCTTTGCGATCGGCGTTGATAAGGTTAACCGTGGCGTGTATACCCATGTTGTGCCCCTTGCCGATCAGTCACGTGTGCATATCGTCGAACGAATCGCACGCTTAACGTGGCCTCTTGGGATATCCATTGAGGGTGATGATCTGCGTCTTTCTTTTCCGCTCTCCGATCAGCAGCGATCTTCTGCACGGCAGGCTCTTGCACGGGACTCCTCAGAGCGCATCCTTGCCGTGAACATTTCCGGCTCGGATACGCATCGGATGTATCCCGAGGAGAAAATGATCAGCGCCCTTTGTCAGATCCGTGAATGGTGCCGCAGCCGCTCAATCGATGATGTCGGCATGCGGATCATGAGCGCGCCGGCTCATGCAGACATGGCCAAGCGAATCGCTGCTGCATCTGGTGTGGCGGTGATTCCGCCACAATCCTCCTATGGTTCATTTGCGGCCTGTATCACGGAAAGCGATATGCTACTGACGCCCGACACGTCGGCCGTGCATGTGGCGGCCGCGCATGGAATTCCCAGTGTGGTGCTGTTTTCGCAGGATGCTCGCGGACTTTTGCCCTGGACGCCCTACGCAAGCCCGTGCTGGCCATGCATTACGGACAGTGGAGCGCTCGAGGCGATCAATCCATCGGAGGTTGTACATGCCGTGCAGCAGTTGATCCTGCAGACCACGACACGGAACGGACACGATGCGTAACTTTCGGCCCTGAATTCATCAATAACCTCCACGACATGCACTTCGAAAAACGCACACGTACCTGCGGTGAGCTTCGTCCGGCAGATGATGCTACAACCGTGATCCTCAACGGCTGGGTTAATGCCCGACGCGATTACGGAGGGGTCATCTTCATTGACCTGCGCGATCGTGATGGTGTGACGCAGGTTGTGGTCGATTCGGCCCACACTCCAGATCTAGCAACGTCGATCGATGCGGTGCGCTCGGAGTTTGTGCTGTGGGTCAAGGGGCAGGTGCGACTGCGCGAAAATCCCAACCCCAAGATCCCAACCGGTCTGATCGAGATTCTTGCCGACGACATAGGGATCATCAACGCTGCTGACCTTACTCCGTTTGAGATCGTCGATGATTTGGCAACCAATGAAGAGCTGCGCCTGACGTACCGCTATCTCGACCTGCGACGTCCAGCTCTGCAGCGGAACTTTCTTGTTCGTAACAAGCTCTATCAGATCACGCATCGCTTCTTTGAGCAAGAGGGCTTCCTAGAAGTAGAAACACCAGTTCTGACGAAGTCTACACCGGAAGGCGCTCGCGACTTCCTTGTGCCGAGCCGCATGAACAAAGGCCGGTTCTACGCCCTTCCACAGTCACCGCAGCTGTTCAAGCAGCTTCTGATGGTTTCGGGCTTTGACAAATACATGCAGATCGTCAAGTGCTTCCGCGATGAAGATCTGCGTGCCGACCGTCAGCCGGAATTCACACAGATCGACGTCGAGATGTCATTCATCACGCAGGAAGACATCCTTGCTCTTACCGAGCGGTTCATAGCAACCGCCTGGAAAGAGATCCTTGGTATCGACGTCGAGACGTCGTTTCGTCGTATGAGCTTTCATGAAGCTCTCAACCGCTATGGTTCCGACAAGCCGGACATCCGCTACGGCCTGGAGCTGGTGGACGTCTCGGCCCTGGCAGCTGCGAGTTCCTTCGGGATCTTTTCGAGCACCGTTGCCGATGGCGGCGTGGTCATGGGCCTGAACGCCCGGACTTGTGGAGGATTCTCCCGCAAGCAGATCGACGAGCTGACCGAGCATGCGAAGAAGTACGGTGCTAAGGGGCTCCCTTGGCTCAAGCTTGTCGATGGCGAGATCACCGGTTCGTTTGCCAAGCAGCTTACCGGCGACGAAGCATTGCAGCTTAGCGCGGCTCTCGGTGCCGAGAATGGTGATCTTCTCCTGTTCTTCCCGGGAGAGTGGGAGCGCGCCTGCACCATCGGCGGGGCATTGCGCACAGAGATCGCCCGACGCTGCGGCATCCTTGAGCAGCTGGCCGGAACGTACTCATTCCACTGGGTGATGGAGTTCCCGCTGCTCGAGTACAGTCCCGAAGAGTCCCGCTGGATCGCTCGTCATCACCCGTTTACAGCACCGATGAACGAGGACGTCAGTCTTCTGCACTCCGATCCGACGCATGCGCGCGCCGTTGCCCATGACCTTGTGATCAATGGCTATGAGGCGGCAGGGGGCTCGGTGCGTATTCATACCAATGATGTGCAGCAGCGGATGTTCGATCTGCTCGGATTCGAGCGTGAAGATGCTGAACAGAAGTTCGGTTTTCTGCTCAATGCTCTGCGGTTTGGAGCGCCCCCTCACGGCGGAATAGCGTTTGGTTTTGACCGCCTGGTGATGCTGCTCTGCGGCACGGAAAATATCCGTGATGTGATCGCGTTTCCGAAGACCACATCTGGTCTGTCGTTGATGGACGGCTGTCCGTCAGGCGTTGATGAGCGCCAGCTCGCCGATGTGGGCATCCGCACCTTGGGCGATCGTCCATGATCCGACGGGCCGTGACAGGTGCAGTCCTGGCAATCGTCGCCATTGCCGCAGTCGATGCGCAGTCGCAAGAAGCCGCCAATGAAAAATTCGAGGCGGGTCGGGTAGCTCGTCTCGAAGCAACGGCTCGAGACTCCGGGTGGGTGCGCCTGCCCCTTGGCGTGCTTATGGCCAGACTTGGTTATGAACTTGTCGGCACGCCGTACGTGGGTGGCACACTCGAAGGTGATGGTCCTGAGGTATGCCGTGTTCGCCTGGACGGACTAGACTGTGTGACCTTCTTCGAGACGGTGCTCAATCTTGCGCGGAATCTCAAACTCGGTGCGTCTGGATTCGACCGGCTTTTAGAGAGCGTAACTCGCACCCGGTATCGTGCAGGCCGACTTGATGGATACACGAGTCGTCTGCACTATACCACCGAATGGTTCCTCGATAACGAGGCCAAGGGCATCGTCAAAGATGTCTCGCAGCAACTCGGTGGACGTCCGACACAGATGAAGCTCGACTTCATGTCCACCCACCCGCAGTATTACTCCGCATTGCGCGCAGACACGTCGGCAACTCAGCGTATTGCCGCGATCGAACGCCGATTACAGTCAAAGACCATGCACGTCATCCCACGTGAGAAGATCGCCGACATAGAGTCACAGCTGCACGATGGTGACATCGTTGCTATCATGACATCGAAGAAGGGGCTCGACTACGCTCACACCGGGATCGTTGTTCGCCAGGGGAATCGTGCGCGTCTCATGCACGCATCGTCCACCAAGAAGCAGGTCGTCTTCGACGGCTATCTCGCCGATGTCATTGCCCGGGTGGATACCTGGACGGGAATCAGTGTTGCACGCCCGAATGACGTTGGACGCTAGGCCCTGTGTGCTGCACATGCGCGGTGATGGCGTGAAAAACCTCGTCTACTGTAACTCTTCGTCCAGCTACCTCGGACAACGTCGCACTTGAGGTGCCGATCGATGTGCGCAATGCATCGCGCTCTTGATCAGTGGCTCTGATCACTTCAGAAAGACCTTCATGACCAGGTCCGCACAGAATTGAACCATGCTGCAACAGTACACCGTCGATGACCCGTTGCGCCGAGCCCACAACTTTACGTCCGTGCCAAAGGATCTCGCTGCGTGCGTGGGACGTAAAGCAGGCCTGACCCATCGGACCATTGGCGGCGTAGTGCGTTCGGAGATCCGAGTCGAGACTGGCAAACGTGAGGTCTGAACAGAGCGCAGACAGTGAAGCAAAGAGGAGATGGTGAATCTCTGCATACACGCCGCGCGCGTGCAGACTGTCCTGAACAGGCGTACAGATGCAATATGTGACCTCATCGGCATGAAGTACAGCACGTCCGCCTGTGGGGCGGTGAACAACGTCGAGCCCGCTGCGATGCAAGGCATCGAGATCAATTGCTTCAAGGGGCTGGTGCTTTCCTAGCGATACACACCAGGGCTGCCAGGAATAGAGACGCAGAGTTGGTGGAACCTGACCGTGGCGCACCTGCTCCCAGAGCTCGAGGTCACGCCGCATGTTCTCGGCACCCGTAGCGCTACCGCTGACGATCAGCTCCATTGTTACCGTCCGTGCACGCGAAGGAATCGCAGTTTGCCTACGCGTAGGATTACTGGTGTCGTAAGATCAATGATCGCCATTGGATCGATGATCTTCACGGCATCGATCGAGACGCCCCCTTGCTGAATGAGCCGGCGAGCCTCGCTCTTGGATGCCACCATGGAAGTGACGCTGAGCAGCGTAATGATATCCATCGAGGTGCCGTCCACGAAGGTATCATCGATCACATCTGGGATGTCCTTGCGCACGAATACGCGCTCGAATTCGGCAAACGCTTCGTCGGCTGCTGCCTGACCGTGGTAGAGGCCGACGATTCGCTTGGCCACGTCCACTTTGGCCGTGCGCGGATGCAAGGTGCCGTCGGTAAGTGCAGCTTCCATGGCCGCGACGTCCTTGCCTGGGGCAAAGCAGCCGTAGCGGTAGTATCGCGAGATCATCGTGTCGGGGATCGACATCGTCTTGCCGAACATGTCCTTTGCCGAGTCGGTCAGAGCGATGTAGTTGTCCAGCGACTTGCTCATCTTCTCCACGCCGTCGGTGCCTTCAAGGATTGGCATCGTCAGAATGCACTGCGGCTCATGGCCATAGGCTTTCATGATCTCGCGTCCGACAAGCAGGTTGAACTTCTGGTCCGTACCGCCAAGTTCGACATCGCTGCGCACGGCAACTGAATCATAGGCTTGCGATAGGGGATAGAGGAACTCGTGCACACTGATCGGTTCACCCGAGCGGTAGCGCTTGGTAAAGTCGTCGCGCTCGAGCAGCTGCGCAACCGTGTACTTGGCCGAGAGCGTGATCACTTCGCGAAAGGACATCGCATCAAGCCACTGCGAGTTATGAACAACCTCTGTCTTTGACATGTCAAGGATCTTTGCAGCCTGGTCGACATAGGTCTTGCCGTTCTCGCGCGTCTCCTCAAGCGTTAGTGCTGGACGAGTCTTGGACTTGCCCGTCGGGTCTCCGATCATAGCCGTAAAGTCCCCGATGATCAGCACCACCGTATGCCCCAGATCCTGAAACTGACGCAGTTTGTTGAGCACCACCGCATGACCGATGTGGATGTCCGGCCGACTCGGATCTAGTCCGAGCTTGGCCCTGAGCGGCACACCTGTGGCAATACTCCGCTCGAGTTTCCTGGCAAAGTCCTCTTGCGGCAGCAGATCAACTACGCCGTCCGAGAGAATGTCTAGTTGTTCTTTGAGGGTCTTCATTGGTCATTGGTCATTGGTCATTCGCCTGATTTCGCGCTTTTGCTCGCGTTCCTTCGTGGCTGCACGTTTGTCGTAGAGTTTTTTGCCACGCACAAGTCCAAGTTCCACTTTGACGTACGGCCCCGAAAAATAGAGACTTAGCGGCACAACCGTGAGCCCCTTCTCCTCGATGCCTTCGCGCAGACGCAGGAGCTCGTGATGCTTGAGCAGGAGTTTGCGTCGGCGAAGGGGCTCGTGGTTCTCCCTGTGACCGAAGTCGTAGGGGCTGATATGAAGGCCCATGAGATAGAGCTCATCGCTTTTGCGGTCTGGGAACATCGCATAGGCATCGGCCATGTTGACCTTGCCGGCACGCAGTGACTTGACCTCAGTTCCCATTAGGGCAATACCGGCCTCGAACCGTTGAAGAACCTCGTACTCGAAAAGGGCCTTACGGTTGGTGATGATGGGTCGTATGGTGCGATCGCCGGCCATGAATGAAAAAAGCCCCGCGTGCTGTTCACGGGGCTTTTCTGTGTGCGGAGAGGGAGGGATTCGAACCCTCGGTAGCGGTTATTACCACTACGACGGTTTAGCAAACCGTTGCCTTCAGCCACTCGGCCACCTCTCCTTGCGGAGGGCAAATATAGCAAGTTCCTCGGCAAGAAGTGAAAGCCTCGCCTCGTGCGGCCGTGTTCGTACTTTTGCCCCGTGAAATCATCCGCCGAGACGCCGCTGATGCGGCAATACCGCACGATCAAGCAGAAGCATGCTGACATGGTTCTGTTGTTTCGCCTTGGTGATTTCTATGAAACTTTCGGCGATGATGCTGTCACAACCGCCCGGGCCTGTGGTATCACCCTGACCAAGCGCAACAATGGGGCAGCCGGAGACATCCCGTTGGCCGGATTCCCGCATCATCAGCTTGATGCCTATTTGCCAAAACTGGTTGCCGCCGGACATCGTGTGGCGGTGTGCGAGCAATTGGAAGATCCAAAGCTTGCCAAAGGGTTGGTCAAGCGCGATGTCGTAGAGGTTGTTACCCCCGGTATCGTGCTCTATGATAAGATCCTCGATGCGTCGGCCAATACCTTTCTGGCATGTCTGGTGGCACCTTCCAAAGAGGGGCAGCCATGGGGTCTTGCCGTGATGGACGTTTCGACGGGATCCTTTACCGCCGGGGACGTGCCGCCAGAGAAGATCTCTTCGATGCTCGATGCGTTCCGACCTGCTGAAGTGCTGGTGAATAAGGATCAGCGGGAGCATTGGGAGCCCCTTCTCAATCGTCTTCAGAAGGCCCCATCGGTGTCGAGGCGAGAGCCATGGCATTTTGACTTCGATACGGCCCAGCGCACGCTGCAGCAGCACTTTGCCTCGGCATCACTGAAAGGCTTCGGCATCGACGCGCAGGCGCGGGGCATCGTTGCCGCGGGAGTGGCACTGGAGTACGTGGCGGACTCGCAGCGCGGAGCGCTTGCACAGATCACGTCGCTGCAGACGCTGCGTTCGGATGACGTGATGGTGCTAGACCCCGCTACGCGACGCAACCTCGAGATCTCCTCGACCATGTCGGGGCAGCCCGGCAGCGGAGCGCTGGTTGGCTTTATCGACATGACGCGCACGCCCATGGGGGCGCGTCTGCTGCGCTGGTGGGTTCAGACACCGCTGACGGATCGCGGACGCATTGATCGACGCCTGAGCGTCGTGGGCGGCCTGCTCGACGAGAACGAAAAGCGAATTCAGCTTCAGGAGCTCCTCAGTAGCGTCGGTGATGTCGAACGCCTTCTTACTAAGGTCATGACTGGCCGCGCAACGGCTCGTGATCTGGGAGCACTACGCCGAGGGCTTGAACAGATCCCCGACATCGCAGCCGTATCTGAGGCCATGGATTCTGAGGACGTCCGTTCTCTGGTTCGTGGTATCGAACCCCACAGCCCCGTCGTCGACCTTCTTCGGCGCGCGCTGGTGGATGAACCGCCAGTTGCCATCGGCACGGCCGGCATGTTCCGAGCAGGGTATAACGCAGATCTGGATCTGGTTGCGCAGGCCCTGCTCAACGGCAAGGACTGGATCACATCCTATCAGCAGTCCGAACGAGAACATACCGGCATTGCCACGCTTAAGATCGGGTTCACGTCGGTCTTCGGCTACTATATCGAGATCTCTAACGCCAATGCCGGCAAGGTGCCGGAACGCTACGAACGACGTCAGACACTGGCCAATGCCGAACGCTACATCACCACGGAGCTCAAGCAGCTTGAGCAGCGCATTCTGACGGCGGAAGAAAGCGTTCGTTCGCTTGAAACAACCCTGCTTACCGAATTGCGACAGAGTATTGCCGCTCATGGTGAATCGATCCAGAAGACCGCTCAGCGTCTTGCCACCTTGGACGTACTTGCGGGCTTTGCTTCGGTAGCTGCCGAGTATGACTACTGCCGTCCGGAGCTGCATGACGGCTCCGAACTGCGTCTGGTTGGAGCACGCCATCCGGTGATCGAACGTTTACTGGGTCCGGGACGCCGGTATGTTGCCAACGACGTCTCCATGGATTCGGATGATGCACAGATCCAGATCGTTACCGGACCCAATATGTCGGGCAAGTCAAGCTATCTGCGTCAGGTTGGTCTGACGGTCTTCCTGGCCCACATCGGATGCTACGTGCCGTGCTCTTCAGCACGCGTGCCCATGACCGATCGGATCTTTACGCGGGTCGGTGCGCAGGACAACATCCTCTCGGGCGAGAGTACGTTTCTGGTCGAGATGCACGAGAGTGCCAACATTCTACACAATGCGACGCGGCGCAGTCTGATCCTGCTCGACGAGGTTGGACGGGGCACGGCAACGTATGATGGTATTTCGATCGCCTGGGCCATTGCGCAGTATCTCCATGACCGTGTCGGTGCAAAGACCATCTTTGCCACACACTATCACGAACTCACCGAACTGGCCGAACAGTTCACTCGCGTGCGGAATGTCCATGTTGAAGTGCGCGAAGTTGAAGACGACATCATCTTCACCCATCGTGTGGTCGACGGTCACAGCGACCATTCCTTTGGAATTCACGTAGCCCGCATGGCCGGAATGCCGTCGGAGGTGATTACCAGCTCTCGACAGATCCTCAAGCGTCTTGAGGATATGCATCAGGGGGCTGAGCCAGTGAGTGTGGCCGTGGCGTCGGCAGCCGCCGCATCATTACCTGTGCAGCCGATGCTCTTCACTGTGCAGGATGATGAGCTGCATCGTCGCGTTATGAATCTAGACATCGAGAACATGACACCATTGCAGGCCTTGCAGGCATTGTATGAGCTTCGAAAGAGTATTTCATGAGTGATTCGGTAAAGAAGCTCTGGGCCCAGCGTGACAGAGTAACACGTGCCATGACCATTGACGGGACCTTCCGTGCTGCCGTCGTGCACAACACCACGTCGGTGCGCACGGCGCAGGAGCGTCACGGTCTCGATGGAGTACCGTCGCTTGTGCTAGCGCGCACGATCACGGGTGCAACACTCATGGCCTCGTTTCTCAAGGGCGAAGAACGCATGGTTCTGTCGCTCGAAGGTGACGGATTGATCCGCTCAGTAACGGCCGAGGCGATGCAGGTGGGCGAAGTGCGCGGCTACATTACCATGAACAAGAAGCCGGACGAGAGCCGTGCAACGCCCCTTGGTAAGGGGCTGCTGCGGGTGCAGCGTATCCTCTACGGTGAGTACGAGCCCGTCATGGGCATAGTGGAACTGCGCCGTGGGGACGTTACAAGCGACCTTGGCTACTATCTGACGCAGTCTGAACAGATTCCTTCGGCTTTTGTTATCGATGTGGCATACGATGAACATCAGAAGATCCGGCAGAGCATTGGACTGCTTGTGCAGGCCATGCCCGGAGCGCGTCCGGAGGACATCTTTAAGCTGTACGACGCTATTGATTACCTGGGTCGGCTCACAGAATTTGCCGATTCCGGCTACTCTCCCAATGATATTCTGCGACAGATCCTTCCGTCAGAGATCGAGATCATGGCATCTTCTCCCGTGGACTTTTTCTGTCGCTGTTCGCTGGAGAGATTCACCTCGGCACTGATGACGCTCGACGTCAAGGAGATCATCCAGATGCAGCAGGAGAACCAGCGCGAGCTTGTCTGTCAGTACTGCTCGGCGAAGTATGAGCTTCGGAACGAGGACTTCGATCGATTGATCAATCGCTCATGAGCGAGGTGATGGCTGCCACGAGCACGATATCATCGGCAGTGCAGCCACGAGAAAGATCGCAGTAGGGCTTTGCCAGACCTTGCAAGATCGGTCCGAGAGCAACCGCTCCGCCAAGGCGCTGAGTGATCTTGTAGGCAATATTGCCGGCGTTCAGATCCGGAAAAATGAGCACGTTGGAATTGCCCTTGAGCACCGAGTCCGATGCCTTGCGATCAGCCACGCTGGGCACGGTAGCGGCATCAAACTGAAGCTCGCCGTCGGCCAGCACGTCGGGCCGCACCTGGCGAAAGCGCTCAAAGGCAGATCGCACCTTATCGACCGAGGAGTGCGAGGCGCTGCCTCTGGTCGAAAAGCTCAGAAACGCAACACGGGGGTCCTCGGCTGTAAGCTTGCGGAAGTTCTCCGCCGCTGATGCGGCAATGTCGGTTAGCTGCTCTGATGTTGGTTCGGGCACCACACCGCAGTCGGCATAGAACATGCACGCGTCGGGCCATGCCATGAGAAAGAAGCTCGAGACTACAGATATTCCTGGCGCACATCCTATGGTCCAGAGTGCAGCCCGCACGACATCCGGTGTGGTCGAAACCGATCCGGCCACGGCGCCATCGACATTGCCAGTTGCGACCAGTGTGCCGGCAACATAGAGTGGGTCGCGGGAGAGCTGGGCGGCCTGCGTCGCAGTAAGCCCCTTTGCCGAGCGACGTGCCAAAAGATGTGCCGTCGTAAGGTCTGAATGAATGTCAACGTGTGTGACCTCGACGCCGGAGGGAGCTAGGATCTGGTGAAGGTTCTGTGCCTCATCTATTGAGGCAGCAACGAGAAGTGGACGACAGACACCACGGTCGGCACAGCGTAGTGCTGCCTGCTGCACGCGTGGGTCATGCGCATCGGCAAAGGCAATGCGTCGCGCGCGCTGTGATGCCGTGGAGATCAGTCGATCGATGATCAAGGGGCTATCCCGATTGCTGATGTCGTTGGCGCAGGCAGCGGAACCAGCTGCGTGCGTGCATCGCCATTTGCATTGTACACGGCTACGGCAGATGACGATGCCAGTTGGGCAAGGAGTTCGGCGCGAGCTTCATTGTAGGAGAGCCACGTCATGCTCTCGGGTTGAACGGTCGTCACGCGGTTGCGTGTGCGCGTGCTTACGCGCAACAGCGCGACATTGCTCGCTACAAATGCCTGCTGCGTTGCCGAAACAACGAGTCCCGATGGAGTTGTTTTGATCGCCGTGCTTCCGCGTGGAATCAGCTCCAGAGGTGCCGTAATCGTCCGAGTTGTAGCGTTGAGGAACTGCATGGTGGCGGCCGTCTGTGCGCCTGGGGTAACCTTGCCTTGACCCATCGATACGATGCAAAACTGAGCGCTGGTCGGATCTGATGTCACAAACCACGGCACAGCAGCCGTCGCAATGATGGCCTCAACCTCCAGAGTTCGTGAGTCAATGATGGCAACAGCGTTGGAGTCTGGCAGGGTTACGCACAGTTGATTGCCATTGGCATCAATGTTCATCGGTCGGCTTGTCATGTTGATGCTGCGCGCAACACGGTTTACGGTCAAGTCAACGACGTCGATCAAATTCCTGGAGGGAATAGTGACGTAGGCCGTCGTCGCATTCGCAAACGCGATTGACGCTCCTGGCTCTGCGCTCAGGGCGATCGTGTCAAGAGTGCGCAGTGTGTCGGCATCGAACACGACGATCCACGGACGCTTGCTGTGGAGTAAGAAAATCTTATCGCGGAAACGACGCATCACATGAGCGGCCGAATCGGTGGGGTCAGTCCAAACAGCACCGCCGGCCAACTGATCGGGAACATCGATCACTGAAACAGCCCCCTGACGATCAGCGGTAAGAAGACGCCATGTATCATTGAAGCTATCAATGAATGGCTCTTCAGGTGAACAGCCGGCAACGACGAGGGCGATGGCTGAGATCAACAGAGTGAGGCGAGACTTCATGCGATTCGTCCGATGACGTCGGTGACGAGAGTGGTGAGGATCGGTTCAGCCATAGCGGCTGCTTCCAAGACGTGCTCAAGGTGAACCGGTTGTAACGAGTCGGGAAAGCATTCGTCGGTAATGATACTGATACCCAGAACGTCCATGTTCATGTGCCGAGCAACGATACACTCCGGTACGGTGCTCATGCCGACGACATCAGCTCCGATCAGGCGCAGAAACCGATACTCAGCGCGCGTCTCAAGATTGGGTCCGGTCACGGCCACGTAAACACCTCGGTGGACCTTCTGCGCGCGCTCAAGAGCACAGCGTTCGGCCAGTTCGAGTAGGCGACGTGAGTATGGCTCGCTCATATCTGGGAACCGAGGGCCGAGTGTTGGTTCATTGGGACCCACCAACGGATTATCACCAAGCAGGTTGATATGATCATCGATCAGCATAAGCTCGCCGCGGCGGTAGAGCGGATTCATCCCACCGCAGGCGTTTGAAACGATCAGTGTCGTCACGCCGAGCATCTTCATCACGCGCACCGGGAAGGTGATCTGCTGTAGTGAGTAACCCTCGTACTGGTGAAAGCGACCCTGCATCACGACGACGCGTTTACCAGAGATCCACCCGAACACAAGGCGTCCGCTATGGGATTCTACCGTGCTGGTTGGGAAGTGCGGGATGTTCTGATAGGGGATTGCAACGTCGATCTCCATACGGTCAACAAGCGCCCCAAGGCCCGTACCAAGAATGATCCCGATAGACGGGACGTCGGACGTGTGGCGACGGATCTCGACTACGGCGTCGTTGATCTGCTCGAGGGTAGTGCTCATGCGGAAGTGGGTCTGGTGGTCATGGATGATGGGTTTTCGCGAGGGGGCTGCCCTGGATACCAGGGACGTTCCGGGGCGTCCATGCAGGCCACGGAACAAGCACCATTGAATTGATGCGTGCACTCAGGGCATGCAAGGTGCTGCAAATGGCAGCGGTAATTACGGCAGTCAACATAGGTCTCGGCAGGCTCGGCGCAATGGTGGCATCGTCCAACGATGCGACGATCGTCCGTATGGTTGATCGCAACGGTGCCTCGATCGTCAAAGACATAGCAGAGTCCATCCCAGAGAGCCCCCTTTGTTTCGGGGTCCTTTCCGTACGAAACAATTCCTCCGTCGAGCTGATAGACTTCTTTGAATCCGTCACGAAGCATGAACGACGTGAGCTTTTCGCAGCGGATACCTCCCGTGCAGTACGTCAGAATGGGCTTATCGCGGGCGTCGGCAAGATGTGTACGTATCCATTCGGGAAATTCCCGGAAGGACTCGACGTCTGGACGGATAGCGCCACGGAAATGTCCGATGTCAAACTCGTAATCCGTCCGTCCGTCGAGAATGATCACGTCTCCTCGTTCGATGAGCTGCTTCCACTCGACTGGATTCAGGCGCTTACCGGTGATCTCATTGGGGTCCGAGGGCAGGTCAGCCCGAAACGTCACCAGTTCCTTCTTTACCCGCACGAAGAGCTTGCTAAACGCATGGCTGTTGGCTTCATCAACTTTAAAGGCCATCGAGGCAAAACGTGTATCGGCTGTCAGAGCAGCGCGATAACGGTCACAGTCAGCAACCAATCCAGACACTGTTCCGTTGAGTCCTTCGGTGGCCACAAGGATGCGCCCCTTCAGGCCGAGTGATTCGCATAGACGGCGATGCTCGTCGACAAATGATTCGGGGTCGTCAATGGGGACGAATTGATAATACAGCAGGACGTTATACACTTGGGCTTTGCGGAAGTCGTCAGGAAAAGTCACCTACAAATCTACGTCCGATCACTCCATTGCATGAGGCGTGAGTTCGTAGATTTGCGATGCAGCAATCAGGAAGTACAGGGTGGGTATTACGAGTATCAACGTCATACGCTCATGGGCGGTCATGGCCGCATGCGCACTAGCATACACAGCGGCTGGTGCGCAGGAGATCCTGTCCCCGGTGGTGCCGTCGGTAACCCTAGCACGTGGGGCGCACAGGCAACTTGAGCAGGCCCTGCTGCAGCGCTCGCTTGCCAAGCTGCGCCGCTACACTGGTGACTGGGCGCACACGTCCTCAGCCGATTACGTCTGGCTTGACAGAGCCGAGATCGATAGGCGTCGCGAAAACAGGCTCGGCGCCGCGCGCCGGCTCTCCGAGTTCACTGAGCGCCGGTCGGGATCGCCCCTTGCCAGTGGTGCAATGCTTGAAAGGGGGCTCATGGCCCTCGAAGAGTCGGATCACGCCTCCGGTGCCTTATTGAGCGGCATGGCAGCCTCGATGGCCATGGAAGCCCATGAAGTGCGCCGTGACACAGTCTATATCCTGATAGCCCAGTTGGCATCATTCTGGGAGGCAACGTCCAGGGCCCATCTTGGCGAACTCGATAGGGCACTTGAAGCGTATCAGCGTTCACTCAATGGAGATGATTCGCTTGCCGCGCAGGCGCGCTTTGCCATTGGCCAGGTCTATGAGCAGAATGCTCAGGATGCCGAAGCATCGGCTGCTTATGGTGCCGTGTGGACTAAACACCCTCGTCATCCGCTTGCGATTTCGGCTCGCGTACGCCAGGCCGTGATCGCCCTAGGCAAGCGTCAGGCCGTACGTTCGATTGATCTACTCAACGGAATTGATTCGGCGCTTGTCGGATATGTTGCCGGACATGATCGGAGTCAGCCACTTGACACGACATCGCTGGACCTGGTTCCGGTGGTTCGGGCACAGGCTCTTGCGCAGGCTGGGCTTTACCAGCGGTCGATCGACACCTGTAATGCGTTTCTGCTGCGACGTCCCACGTCACGACTGCGATATCTCGTTGATCTTACGGCTGGATACTCTCACCTGCACCTGGCACGACCAGATTCCGCGCTGCGTCATTACGATATCATTGTAACGGGGGACGTCGAAGAGTCCTCTGACACTCGCTACCAGGCCCTGCTCTACCGCGCCCTGTGTCTAAAGCGGCTTGGACGCGTAGAGGAGGCCGACAAGGATTTCACCGCGCTCTCCATGCAAGGGGGCTATCCGTACAAGTCGCACGCATTGATCGAAGTTGGCCAGACGCAGTATGAGCGCGGAGACTATGAGCGAGCGGCGCGCGCGCTTGAGCGTGCCGAGCGTGAGGCGCAGGATGCCTCCACGCTGCTGCGTGCACAGATCCTTCTCGCAAGTGCACAGATGCACCGGCAGCAGTGGGCTAAGGCCGCCACAGTTCTTGAACGTGCCGAGAAGATCGCTGCTGAGGCCCGTGACGAACTCGTGCCGCTTCGGCAGCGCTACCTGGCCGATGCTCGGCTTCATCGCGGTATTTGCTTTGTCCAGTCGGCACAGGCCCGCAAGGCCATTGCCGCGCTGACGGATTTTCTGGGCAACCATCCAACGGATCCCCGACGTGACGAGGCCACCTTCTGGCTGGCCGAGGCGATGTACAAGGAAGATCTTCTCAAGAACGCACAGGAACTCTATGAAGAGGTCGTGCGCCGCTACACCGCCAGTAATCGTCGCGAAGAGGCCATGTATGGTCTGGCATGGACCTATTTCCGCCGTCGTGATTTTGACCGCTCGTCGAAGGTCTTTGGTGAACTTATCAGTACCTATCCGGCGTCGAGCTATGCCGCCGAGGCCATGGTGCGGCGCGCCGACGGTCTCTATATCGCCAAGCAGTTTAAGGCTGCTGCACAGCAGTATGAACAGGCAGCGCGCCGCGGAGGTTCATCTGAGGAGGGGCAGTATGCGGCGTTCCAAGCCGGACAGTCAGCCTATCGCGGCGGTGAGCTTGGTCGGGCCGTTGAGTTAATGCGCGACTTCGTTCAGCGTTTCCCGAAGAGTCGTCTTGCCGACGATGCGCTGTACCTCATCGGATGGGTTGCTTTTCAACAGCAGGATGATGCCGGAGCCGTGGCCGAGTTTGAGCGACTACTGCAGGCTTATCCCGACGGAGATCATGCCGTGCGTGCTCTCTACACGATGGGTGATGCATATTTCAATCTTGGAAGCACAGATGCGGCCATCGGTACCTACCGTGATGTGATGAGCCGGTTCCCATCGCATCCGCTTGCCACCGAGGCGGCGCGTAGCCTCCAAGATGTTCTGGTGGGTCAGGGACGCACAGAAGAAGCTCTCGTGGTGCTCGATACGCTGATCCGCTCGAATCCGACGTCGATCGCGGCCGAAGAGTTCGCATGGCGCAAAGCTGAGATCTTCTACTCTGGAAAGAATTTCACCTCCGCCGCCGGCGAATTGCAATCCTACCTCAAGAGCTATCCGTCAGCTCAACGTCAGGACGAAGCGCTCTATCTTTTGGGCCGCACATATCTGTCGATGAACGACATTGCCCAGGCACGTGAGGCTTTCACGTCGATCGCACGAAAAGATTCGAAGAGCCGCTACGTGGTCACTTCGTCAATGGATCTTGCTGAGTACTTCACCCGCTCGGCGAATATGTCGTCAGCCGATTCGATCTATCGTATCATCGTCCGGGATCACCCCGAGGACACAGTTGCAGCGTCGCTGGCCGGTTACGAAATGGCCGAGCATGCGCGTATGCGCGAAGACACAGCCACGGCATTGGAACTGTACCGACAGACAGCCGATGTGTATCCGATGTCCGAGTATGGGGCGCAGGCGCGCTACAAGTTAGCGCAGCTGCACCGGCGCGCCGGACGTCTGGACAGCACACGATTTCATCTCAATGTGCTGGCACAACGAACCGATGCACCACTGATCGTTGCTAATGTATTGTACGATCTTGGAACATCGTATATGCGTGAGAAGAGCTACGAAATCGCCGTTTCGTATTTCGAGCGGGTTCGTGATGATCATGCCGGGATAGAAGACTGGTACACGCTATCGATGCTAGGGCTGGGTGAGTGCTACGAAGCCCTCAATCGCAAGCCCGATGCTATGCAGACCTACCAGACGGTGTTGACACTTCGTCCCGATGATGACTATGGCAAGACGGCACAAGCACGGTTGAAGAGACTTGGAGGCCGGCGATGATCACACGTCTTGCGCGAATTGCTCTTTCGCTGTCGGTCCTGATGATCGGCACACTCGCTGCATTTTCCCAGACGCAGCCTTCGCCCCCTGTTCAGCCCAATGCTCCGCTGGAGCTTCCGGACTTCCTCGTCACGGGGAAGGCCGTGGTCGATATTGCAGCTGGTGCCAAGGCCCTGCCATCACGTCCGCCGACATTCTCACTCTCCGAGCTTGACTCGCTGAATCCAACCGAGAAACTTCCACCGCCGCTTGCGGCACGTCGGCCCCTTCCGTTGTTCACTCGTAAAGAACGAAGCTCGCCCGGCTATGTTGATCTTTCAGGTGGTGCTTACCTGACGCCAGCTCTCGAGGCTGGATATTCGCTTCGTACCGGTGGTTACACGCTTGATCTTGGAACGCACGTCGAACATTCACAAGGGTGGGTCGAAAACTCAGGGTACACAACGATTCAGGCAAACCTCAACTCCTCCTACGTTGCACCCGAAAAGTTTTTGTACTTCGGCAAGGGGCTCACGGAGACCGATCTGCAGATTCGGCAGCAGTCGTATGCACTTTATGGTGACACGCTGCTCGGGCGCGAGCGATCGAGTACAGCGATCACGGCAGCCGTGACGACGGAGGCCAAGGTGGACAATACCGACATTACTGGACGCTTCGGATGGTCACGAACGGCTCTGATGACATCGGCGTCTGATTCGTTAGCCGAAGAGTCAGCCACAGATAACTCCATCACGGCCGGTGTTTCGGCGTTGTGGACACAGGGTGGCTCGGGTAGATCAGCCATTGATGTTGACCTTCGCCTGCAGTCACTCAACGGCAAGTCCTACACGTTTATCGAAGCCTTGTATCAGCGGCGTTGGAAGGGTCAGGCCTGGTCCTATGCCATTGCGGGTGGACCTCAACTCGGATCGACCACAACCGGAGAAACGCGTCTGGGTCTGCGTGTAGTAGGCATGGGGCAGACCGATTTGACATCTAACTCCACGGTGCGTATCGAGCTTGCTTCTGGACTTCGTCCGACCTCGTATCGAGAGCAGCTGCAGGCAAATCCCTATATCGTTGACTCGGTAAATCTCGATCATGCGTATGACCTGGTCGATGCCCGCGTGTCGTTGGCCTATCAGCCGTCGGTGGTCACGTCTATGCTTTTCACTGCGGGATTTCGATCAACCTCGCGCGAGCGTACGTGGGAGGATGCCACCCAGGGTCGATTCATTCTGTCGTACCGACCAGTAACGGCTCTCTGGGCCGCCGCCGAGGGGACACATGCAGTGACGGCGCGCGATGTCGTTATCGGCGATCTGCAGTTGACCACTGCTGCGAGTGATTCGGGTCGAACACAGACCTACGTGCCGCTTCTGCGGGCAACACTTGGTTATGAGCGTTTATGGTCGTCGCAGGTGCGATCCAGCTTGTCAGTGCTCTACACCTCTCAACGCTGGGCCGATGTTGGCAACACGCGAACGGTGGACGGGTTCATTGATCTCCGTGCTGCCGTTGTCTATGCAGCCAGTGCAACCGTGGATGTTGAACTTCGTGGTGAGAACCTTGTTGATAGCAGTGTGTTCCTGTGGAACGGCTATCGGGGCAGGGGTATCTTTGTACGTCTTGGAATTCTCTGGAAGTTGTAGCCTATGGACACAAAAGATCCCGTTTGGGATGACGACGAAAGCGCGCCGAGTACTGACGGATTCCGTCCCCGTACTCAGCCTCCGGCTCCCGAGCCACCGGCCTCGCAGCAGGCCACGCAGAGCGGTCCGGATTCGGTTTTAGAACCAGTAGCCGAGCCAGCCCCGCATCTCGAATTGCCGAGCGAACCAGAGTCGCCGTCAATTGGTACAGAGATGTCTGGTTCTGAGTCAGCACCAGAGCTCGAGCCTACTGCGATACCTGTGCCTGGTGCTGATCGTGTTCGCATTGAACCAGTTGACAGTTTCCGCCGACCTGAAGCAGGGGGCTCGCGTGCTGCTCGCGATCGTCGCCAGCGTAGCTCGACGTCTATGGTGCTTGTGGCACTAATTCTGTTTCTGATCAGCGTCATTAGTATCGGCGTGTACCTTTTTTCCCGCGCAGCCGACAGCGATTCGGCTGGGGTAGCAGAGCAGGTGGAGTTCATCGACCAGGCGCAACAGGTCACGACGGATTCATCACAGCAGGTACCAGCTTCTCAGGATGTACTACCTGCGCCCGCGCCAGAGCAGCCACCAGTCGAGCAAACGCCACCGCCGCCGCCGCCGCCGGGCGCCGGAACGAAGGCTGCACCGACAGCAGCCAGCGCCGCCGCGTCGGGTCGTGGTGCACGTGAACAGTCCACGCGGACCACAGCTCCCGCTCCAGATCTTGCCGAAAGCCAACCGCCACGCGTTGTTCCGGAGCCAGAGCCAGCCCCGAAGCCAAAGCCGGAACCTGCGCCGAAGCCTATCGTAAAACCAAAGCCTGAGCCCGCTCCGAAAGCCCCGTCCAAAGAATCGGTCCGTGAGCAGACTCCGTCTCGCAATTCGGCACCAGCGCCGAGTGCATCCCTGAAGACCACCAAGAGTTCCTCGTCTGCTGGGGCTCAATGGGTCATACAAGTTCATTCAAGTCCGTCCGTCGATGATGCCGATGAATGGCTCCGCCAGTTACAATCGCGCAACGTCGGTGATGGACGTATCGAGCCCGTCACCCAGCAGGGCAAGGTCTGGTATCGCGTCCGTTTTGGACGCTATGCCACACGGGAAGAGGCCGAGCAGGCCGCCCTTCAGCTGGGGTATCGAAATGCGTGGATCGATAGGGTTCGATGACACGACACGTTGATCAGCCGGCGCTGACCATCCGTCTGGTGTGGAGTCCGAATGTTGTTCGGGGCTTCATCGGAGCGCTGTTGATCATGGGCCTGATCCTCGGCATGCTCACCTGCACACGGGTCGAGGTCGAGCCGATCGTTCTTCCAAAGACCACTCCCGTGACGCTGCTGGTGCTCGGTAGTGGAGATGGCACTGGTGTACGTAAGGGGAATCTTACTGCCGAGGGGGCGGCACAGCGCGGCGCCGAAAGCAAGGACCCGCTCGTTGATGCCACACGCAGTAGCGGTGCATCCAAAGCCCCAACGTCGGACCCAGCACTGGCATCAAGGTTTATCCCCAAGGACGAAGCCGGACGCGGAGGCAAGACCTCCGACGAGTCGTCGTCGGATCGTAGCATCGGCTCGGCTAAGGGCACCGATGAAGGAAGTGGTCTGGGCGAGTTGGGTGTGGGAAGGGGCAAGGGCGATGGCTATGGTGATATCGACTGGGGCGGCGGCGGCAACCGCACGGTCGTCACGAAGGTCATCCCGACGTTCCCACCGGGAGTGCTCGACACGAAGGTCAAGATCCGTTTTCGCGTGGCTGCCAATGGCGCCGTGACAACGGCCTGGCCTGAAAAAAAAGGTGGTAGCCGACTGGTTGAGCAGGCCGCGATTCAGGCGCTGATGCGCTGGCGATTCAATCGTCTGCCGTCGGATATCGAAATGGAAGGTGTGATCACATTTATGGTGAATTACCGATGATCGGAACTCTTGTCGCACTGGCCTCATCGCTGCCCGGAGGACTGCAGGTCCTCGTTGTATTGTTGCTCGTGGGCCTGGTTTTATCGATCATCAAGAAACTCGTCAAGATCGCCTTGTTGGTCACCTTCCTGATCGTTCTCATCTTTGTCATCCGTCTGCTCATGGTATCAATGCCGTAGCCGGTTGGAATCCGTCTTTCGCTCACGAGGAAACAACGCATGTCGCACAAGGTCGCGGTCATTGGAACAGGATATGTCGGTCTGGTCACTGGTGCCTGTCTTGCTGATGTCGGCAACGACGTCCTCTGTATCGATGTCGATCCCGGAAAGATCGAACGTCTTAAGCGCGGCGAGGTTCCGATCTATGAACCCGGACTCGATGTCGTGCTCAACCGGACGATCCGCGAGGGGCGCATCCGTTTTTCGCTCGACCTGACCACGGCCGTCGGGGAGTGCGATATCCTCATGCTCTGCCTGCCGACACCTCCGGGCAAGGACGGTCAGGCGGATCTGGAAATGGTGATCTCCGCATCTCATAGTGTTGCAGAGCTGCTCAACGAGTTGGACATTGTTGAGCCGCGCGTCGTCGTCAACAAGAGCACTGTCCCGGTGGGAACGGCTGCTCTGGTGCAGGGAATCTTCGACCGAGTTGCGCCCACGCGCCACGTGGACGTCGTAAGCAACCCCGAGTTTTTGCGAGAAGGCTTTGCCGTCGAGGACTTCATGCGTCCAGACCGCATCGTGGTGGGAACCAGCAGCCCCCTTGCCGCTGAGCGCATGCACAGTCTGTACCGACCATTTACCGATCGCGGTTCGACGCTTCTGGTCTTTGATGAGAAAAGCTCAGAGGTCACCAAGTACGCTGCAAACTCATTTCTGGCGACCAAGATCTCCTTCATGAACGACCTGTCGGAATACTGCGAAGCCGTCGGAGCTGATATTGAGAGCATTCGCGTCGGGATTGGTATCGACCCTCGCATTGGTAATCGTTTCCTCTATGCCGGTATCGGCTACGGTGGCAGCTGCTTTCCTAAGGACGTCAAGGCTATCATCCATGCCGCCGATGAGGCTGGCACTCCGCTTGAGGTCATCAAGGCTGCCAAAGTCGTCAATGACCACCAAGTGCGACGTTTTACGAGCCGCGTGGTAGCCCGCTTTGATGGGGATATGTCCGGTAAGCGCGTGGCACTCTGGGGTCTTGCATTCAAGCCCGACACGGATGACGTCCGAGAGGCACCGTCGTTTGTGATCATCGACCGCTTACTTTCCGAAGGGGCTGAGATCGTTGCCTTTGACCCCGAGGCGCAGGAAACAACGCACAAGGTCATCGGTGATCGTATCACCTATGCAGACGATGCCTACGCAGCGCTTTCCGGTGCCGACGTGCTGATCATTGCTACCGAGTGGCAGGAGTTCCGCGATCCTGATTTTGCGCGCATGCGCGCAGAGCTTGCCAGTCCAGTTGTTTATGACGGACGCAATATCTACGATCCACAGGACATGCTGGAACGGGGCTTTGAATACCATTCCGTCGGACGCGGCTCCGTGCACCCACGCTAGAGTGGGACGTCAGCGGCGCCTACCTTCAAACTTCCGTCCACGCAATGTTCTGAATGCTCTGAGCTGACGCCGGCTGCGCCAGGCGCGTACGATCTTTAGCCAGAGGATCCGCAACAATAGTCCGAGCGACATCTTCGAGGCCATACTGCTGCTATCGAGCATGTTCCGCAGCTGGGCGCGTTCGAGCTCGCTGATCGGCATATCATCGCTGTTTGATGACGGTTTGTTGAGAATGTGGTCGAGCATCTTCTCGAGTTCGGCTGCGGCCTTCTCAAAGCGCTTTGCGTCGATCTTGTTGTAGCGCATCAGAAGGATCAAATGGTCGTAGAGGATGGCTGCGCGTTTGATGTCTTCGACTTGACGTTCCGTGCGCAGAGCCTCGAGAAGCGACTCTGCCAGTTCCTCGAACTGCACCACCTTTTCTTCGGAGAGCGAGAACATCTCGTTGGCGGCAATGTCATCGACATTGACGTACACCGTGCTCAGGCGACGGATCTCATCACCGTAGTGCTCGGCAAGGGTAGCCCCATATCTGGATGTGAGCTGTGAGATCTGACGCTGGATCTGATCGATCTGTGACCGCAGTGAGTCCTGACGCATCTTTCCGGAGGCCAGTGAAAGCTGACTCTCGAGATCACGGCGATGCGTGAAGAGCTCGCGAATGCGCACGGCTTCGGGCGAGTTGGACGAAGCCACCATGCCTTCGACCACCACGCTGTCCACCTGCAGGCGGGCACTGCCGATCTTAACCGTGTTGATCGTGATCTGTCCGCCAAGCTGTGAGCGCAGGTGCTCCATATCGATATGCGCCACGCCGTCGGTGACCACCAGGATCTGGGCATGGCTGAGCTTGCTCTCGTGCGAGATGTCGTCGATGGCCGTCTGAATGGCTTTCTGCAGCACCGTGCCGTTGCCCACGGCCTTGACGTGCATGACCGTGCTGATCAGGTGCTCATAGGACGGAATGTCGCGGGCCGTTAGCAGATCGCCGATCTGCAGATCGAACGTCCGGAAGAAGATCGTACCAAGCTCGCGCTGGTTACGGCGCAGG
This sequence comes from uncultured Melioribacter sp., assembly GCA_964393485.1. GTDB lineage: Bacteria > Bacteroidota > Ignavibacteria > Kapaibacteriales > Kapaibacteriaceae > UBA10438. Next base: position 56,129 of record CAYMTW010000004.1, read on the forward strand.
AAGAGATAGACGATGGCCTTGGCAAGGTGGATGCGATAGTGCTGCTGCATCGAGTTCGACGTATCGAACAGGATATAGACCTTCTGCTTGCGGTCATCGGGCGCAAACCGATCTGACTCGGTCTGGTAGGCATAATTGCGTGCCTGCTTCGGCCGTGGCATCCAGAGCGAGCGCTCGGCCAGCTTGCGCAGGAAGACCATTTCCGGCAAGAGATGCTGCGCCGGATAGATATAGCGGAGTTCGCTGACGGAGGTGATCAGATCGGCTTCGTACTCCTTGGCCTCCGGAACGTGCGGAACCACGATGGTGTCCACGCTGTCACGCTCGGCCAGCGGGTCGTTCAGCTCCAGCACTGGAGCTAGGGCACGGGAAATGGCATGTGTGGAATCTTCGAGAATCCGGGCGATCTCGTAGATGATGGTGAATTCATCCGGAAGGTGTTCTTCGACCGTTTCGAAGAACCCGAACTCTTCCATCTGCGAGAAGAACGTCGATGTCTCGATGGCCGAACGTGACATATCACGTCCGTTCCATACGCTGTAGCTCCCGTTCGACGGTGATCAGCGTCGATTGCAGAGCAAGCTCAACGGAATGCTTGAGCTCACGCACTTCGTCGCACACCGGCACCAGATCTGTGAGAAATTGCTCCAGGATCTTGCGGTTCTGATCCTGCGGCTGCTCGGCACCGAAGCGCTCCTTGATCCACTCGAAGAGTGTGCGCCGCACCGGGGCATCGGCAAACTGCGACAGGGGGCGAAGCATCTGCTGGGGGTTCTCCTTGATCTCCTGCAGCAGGTGCGAGTAGTCCAGCAGCATCGTTACCTGATCAAAACCGCGCGAGGCCGTGAGTGAGTTCAGTACCGTCGTATAGGCCTTCTTGAACAGAGCGATCTCCTCTGGCAGGCCCACAGTTGAGAAGATGAAGTACAGGCGGCTGGCATCGTCATGGACGACGTTGCTTCGCCCCTTGAGTAGGGCCAGAGCACGCAGAAGATCAAGCGACTTGGCCTGCGTGCGCGGGGAAATGTAAAAGTCCTTACTACTGCCGGACTTTACCTGCTCATGAAGCTGGCGGTTGCGTAGGAACTCGAAGTGTCGGATGACGATGTTTGTGAAATACAGCATCTCGTTAGAAACACTAATCGATAGCTCTTCGCTGCGTCCCGTGATGATACGGTGCATGCTATGCAGCCGCTCAAACGAAATGCGTCGTGTGGGCTCGGCGGTCTTACCGCCATGGACCAGGTAGCGCTGTGATATCTGGTACTGCACGAAGGGATCCTTATCCGGCAGGATCACCGCCTTGAACAGAAACCGGTCCAGCAGGGCCTCGGTCACTTCGCTCACGCGCAGGTAGTTGGTGGCGGCGATCACCGTGTGCAGGGGCGAACTCACATCCTGGATGCCGCGCAGAAGACGACGCTCGTTGAGCAGTGACAGCAGCGCACGCAGGGTAAAGTCGTTAGCATCGAAGATCTCGTCGATGAAGCCGAACTGGCTCTCGACAAGCGAGCCCTGGGTATTGTGGATGATCCGTCCGGACTTGAGCTGTTCGAGGTCGAGTCCGCCGAAGAACGTGTCGGGCTGTTGTTCCTTGCTGGCCTGGACCCGGAACAGGCGGGCCCCTTCGAACATGGCGAAGATCTGTTCGGCCAGCAGGGACTTGCCAACGCCCGTACGGCTCTGCAGCAGAAGGTGCTCGGCCGTGAGCAGGGCGCAGAAGGCCTGTTCGATCACTTCCTCACGATTGATCACCCGCTGACCTATGAACCAGGCGGCGTCTTTGAGTTCTTTGGCGATCTCTTCAATGGATCCGGACGTGGCCTGTGCCTGCCCCATATCACACTCCCAGATTGGTGATGCGGCCAATATAGCAACGGGGCCAGCCCGGCCCGGCATCGCATTTGACGTAGTTTTGCCCTGTGAACAGCGACGTCCAGATCGACCCCCAGCGTCAGCGTCTGCAATCGATCGCCGATGCGATGCCGACGCGTCCGGGCGTATACCTGCATAAGGACGCCGGCGGTACGATCATCTACGTTGGCAAGGCCAAGAATCTGCGTAGCCGTGTGCGGTCGTATCTGCAGGAAGCCCGTCCGGTGAACGCCAAAACTGCTGCCTTGGTGCAGAAGATCGACGATATCGAATTCATCGTCACGGACACCGAGGTCGAGGCGCTGATCCTCGAAAATACGCTCATCAAGCAGCACCGTCCGAAGTACAACATTCTGCTCAAGGACGACAAGTCCTATCCGTTCATCCGGATCACACGTGAGGCCTACCCACGAGTGTTCAAGACACGTCAGGTCATTCGTGACGGCAGCACCTACTTCGGACCCTACACCGACGGAACCTACCTGTACCATTTGCTGAAGACTCTGCGCAGCGTGTTTCCGTTGCGCTCGTGTGATCTGCCGCTGACCGATGCCGGCATTGCCGAAGGACGCTGGAAGGTCTGCCTGGACTATCACATCAAGAAATGCGACGGACCCTGCGAGGGGCTGATCTCGGCAGTGCGCTATAACGACTACATACGTCAGGCCACACAGGTCTTGCAGGGACGCACGCGCGAGCTCGAAGCCAGCCTTGAGCAGCGAATGCATGAGCTGGCCGAGGACCTGCGTTTCGAGGACGCCGAGGTTGTGCGCCAGCGTCTTGAGCGTCTACGTTCCTATACCACCAAGCAGAAAATGCTGACAGCGGACACACGTGATCAGGACGTCTTTGCGCTTGCTCGATCCGAATCCACGGCCTGCAGTCTGGTGCTGACCATTCGCGACGGAAAGCTCGTGGGCAAGCGTCACTTTATCATTCCGTCGGTGCGCGACCGCAGTGACGAGGAGATCCTTTCAACAACCATCGAGCGCTGGTACCTTGACGCCGAGTCCGTACCTGACCAGGTGCTGCTGCCGATGGAGATCGAATCGGCCGAGATCGTTGCCGACTACCTGCGTACGCGCCGAGGCTCGGCCGTCGAGGTGACGGTGCCAAAGATCGGCGACAAGCGCAAACTCGTACTGCTGGCCGAACAGAATGCCGACGTGCTGCTGCGGGAGATCGTGGCACAGCAGGCCGCCAAGGACCAGACCGTTTCAAAGGCCGTGCTGGCGTTGCAGAAGGATCTCCGCATGGAGCGACTGCCGCGTCGAATTGAATGCGTGGACAACTCGCACATGCAGGGAACCGACTACGTCTCGTCGATCGTGGTGTTCATGGATGGTAAGCCCCGTAAATCGGAGTATCGACATTACAAGCTGCGCACCATGACCGGCAATGATGACTTCGAGGCCATGAAGGAGGTCCTTACGCGGCGATTCACACCCGTTGACGACAGCGGTGAGCCCCGTGAGGTCGTCTATCCGGACCTGCTGGTGATCGATGGAGGAAAGGGGCAGCTCTCGCACGCCATGGAGGTGATGCGGGCTCTTGGCATCGAGGGCAAGTTCACGGTTGTGGGGCTTGCAAAGCGTCTCGAAGAGGTCTTCGTTCCCCAGAGCAGCACACCGGTGTTTATTCCCAAGACCAGTGCCGCGCTACGTCTTTTGCAGCAGGTGCGCGACGAGGCCCACCGTTTTGCCGTGCGCTACCACCGCATTCTGCGCACCAAGCGGACCCTGCAGACCGAGCTGACAAGCATTCCGGGGGTGGGTCCGAAAACGTCCACAACGCTGCTAACAACGCTTGGTTCGGTGCAGGCCGTGCGCCAGGCCACGCTCGAAGAACTTCAGGCCGTCATTTCGACGTCGCAGGCCGCAAAGGTGTATGCGCATTTTCACACCGACGAGCCGACTGAATGAGCTCGGCCCTTGAGCTTGTGCTAGCCGAGCTGCATCGGCTGGACCGTTTTGAACCGGTGGCCTATCGCATACCCGGTGCCTGGGTCGGTGCAGATTCACCTCAGGAGCTACCATCGGTCGCGTCCTTTTTCAGGGGGCTCATCGAAGCGCTGCCATCGCAGGCATCATCTGACGTCGCAGGTCGGGTATACTACAACGCCATGGTCCGGCATCTGACGTCCTATGACCACGGGTCGCAGGCCCGGCGCGCCGGATGGCGCAGCACGGGCACGTTTCTGAAAATGATCGCCGTGCTTGGGCATCTGCAGTCGCTTGGCGTCGGGACCATCGTGCTTCTGCCCATCAACACCATCGGCAGGGTAGGGCAGAAGGGGAGTATCGGTTCGCCATACAGCGTTCGGGATCCCTTTTCGATCGAGCCGCAGCTCTCGGAGCCCCTTCTCAGGATCGATCCCGAGATGCAGGCCCGGGCCTTTGTCGAGGCGGCCCACCGCATGGGCATGCGGGTGATCACCGAGGTGGTGCTTCGCACGGCCAGTCTCGACAGTGTACTGGCTGAGGATCATCCCGAATGGTTTTACTGGATCCATGCCGATCGGGCCCGGGCGTTCTCCGCACCCGTCTTCTCGGCCGTGCAGGCTGGACGCATTGCGCGTCAGGTTGAGTCCGGAAGTCGGGACAAACTGCCGCCGCCACCGGCCGAATACCGGCGTCAGTTCACCAAGCCCCCTCTCAGCGTACACTTCGATGCCGCCGGACGTTGCAGTGGCACCACGGCCGATGGTGAGCAGGTGACCGTTCCCGGGGCCTTTGCCGACTGGCCCGTGGACGATCCGCAGCCGGCCTGGTCAGATGTGACGTATCTGCGCCTGGATCGTCATACCGACTTCAATTACATGGCCTACAACACCATACGGATGTTCGACGCACGCCTGGAGGCACCTGAGGTGTCCAACGACGGTGCCTGGAACATTCTCAGTGCCATCATCCCTACGCAGATGCGCATGCTAGGTACGGACGGGGCGATGATCGACATGGGGCATTCATTGCCGTCGCGATTGCGCCGCCGGGTTATCGAGCAAGCGCGTGCCGAGCGAACTGATGCCGTGATGATCGAAGAGAACTTTCACATCGACGTCAGTTCAGCCCGCGACGGTTTTGACATCGTCACCGGATACCTTCCGTTTGACGCGCACTGTGCCGACGGACTGCGTCGGTTTATTGACCGCATTGCCTGTGAGCCGGCGCAGGTGGACTTTTTCGGCTGGGTGGAATCGCACAACACGGCTCGCCTGGCCGAACGCGTGCATCCGGACCGCGTAGCACCGACGTGGCTGTTTGTGAGTCTTGTGCCGCGTGCGCGGCCATGCATCGTCAGCGGCATGGAACTCGGCGAAACGCGTCCGATAAACACCGGACTCGGCTTTACGCCCGAGCAGATCAGCCGGTGGCCGGCCTCGGAGCTGGCGCTCTTCAGTGACGTAGCGCTGCCGTGGGACGCCGGCGCAGCGTTTCTGCATCAGATGCTTTCGCTGCTGGGCATGCTCGGCCAAATTGATCTCATCAGGGGGCTCACAGATGATGACACCATCACGCCCCTTACCGGTGGCAGCCCCGACGTGGTGGCCTATCATCGGATTATTCGGGGCCTGCGACGCGGCATTGCCGTGGTGCTCAACACAGCTGATGAGCCGCGCGTGGCAGAGCTGTCAGGCGTCGGGATCTCGGCAGTTTCCGTGGACGCGCGCTGGGGTCTTGACGCAGCGGTTCTGCGTTGTCATCTCGAGGCGAATCAGGTACTGGTGATCCCCACGCACTGCCGGGGGTAGACCGCTCAGGAGCGCGTGCGGGCCTGCAGAAACGTCGTGCGAAGCTCCATCATCATCGTCAGCAGGACGATTTGTGGGGGCACGAACCGTTCGATCTCGGCAGAGGCGCGCTCGATCGAGCGATAGGCCAGATCGAAGTTGGCTGCGGCAAACGAAGCTGCAAATCGTTCAAGGGGCTCTCGCTGGTCCACATTCAGGATGGAGACCGCAGTGCCACCCATGGTAATGGCATAGGCATCGCGCAGCCAGAGAAGCAGCGCATTGCAGACCGCCTGGCAGCGCGCACGGTCGCGTGTTGCGGCGATCGCAGCTACGGCGGCCACCAGAGCCGGACGCATTTCCTTGCCACGCAGGGCCGTGCGAAGAAGGTCCACACCGCCGTCGCGAATGCTTCGCACATCATCCGACAGGTATGCCTCGGCGGCGCAATAGTCACCCTGGGAAAGCGAGGCCGCGATCTGCGCTTCTGTGTGGTCGTGATTGCCGCGCACGACCAGGGCTTCGACGATCGTTGATTCATCCAGCGCCGGGACCGTTATGACCTGACAGCGTGAGATGATCGTCGGGAGTAGTCGATCCCGCCGCGCGGTTGTCATGATGATCGTCGTGTCAGCGTGGGGTTCTTCGAGAGTTTTCAGAAACGCATTGGCCGTGCTGACGTTCATGTCATCGGCATTGGCCACGATAGCCACTCGGCGTCCCTGCTGGATCATCGACAGAGACAGCTGGCGGTTGAGTTCGCGGATCTGCACCGCGCGTATCTCATTCGCCCCTTCCATTCTTGTCGGGGCGTAGGGATTGCGTCCCAACTCGCGGGCAAGGTCATAGAGTCCGTCGATCCATTCCTTGCGCAGCTCCTCAGCCCCGTCAAGCTTACCCGTCGGTATGGCCGAGACCAGCAGGATATTGGGGTGTTGCATTGTTCGGGCCTGCGTGCAGGACTGGCAATGGCCGCAGGGGGCGATCGACTCTGCCTCGATCAGCGGCGCCTGGCAATTGACCGTGCGCGCAAACTCCAGGGCAAGCGCCATCGTTCCGAAGCCGTCGTTTCCGCACATCAGCATCGCCTGCGGAATGCGGCCCTGCACGATGCAGCGCTGCAGTATCTGCTCTACCGACGACTGGCCGATGACGCTACTCCAATGCATGGCGGCGAAGATACGCCGCGTCGTATTTTGCCGCATGAGGATTCTGGTGATCGAAGATGAGCGCAAGGTGGCAAGCTTCATCCGGCGCGGACTCGAAGAGGAACGCTACATCGTTGAGACGGCTGCTGATGGGCAGGCCGGGCTGGACCTTGCTCTGAACAATGTGTTCGATGCGATTGTCCTGGACGTGATGCTGCCCAGGCTTGACGGGTATTCCGTGCTGCGGGCCATCCGTGAAGAGGGGCTGGCCGTACCGGTGATCATGCTCACAGCGCGCGGCACTACGGAGGACCGCGTGCAGGGACTCGATCTTGGGGCCGATGATTATCTGGCCAAGCCATTCCACTTTGAAGAACTCGCAGCGCGGCTGCGCTCGATCCTGCGCCGCTCGTCAACCGAGAAGTCCACCAAGCTACAGTGTGCCGATCTGACGCTTGATCTGGTAACGCACTATGCCTTTCGGGCGGAGAAGGAGATCGAGCTCACCACCAAGGAGTACGCTCTGCTCGAGTACATGATGCGCAATAAGGACCGGATCCTGTCGCGCTCGATGATCATGCAGCACGTCTGGAAGCACGATTTCGATCCCGAGTCAAACATCATCGACGTCTACGTCAAACGCGTCCGGCAGAAGATCGAACGTCCCGGACAGTCACAATTGATCCACAGCATCCGGGGCGTGGGCTACCGCATGCGTGAAAGCGGTTCTGCCGAACCCTTATCCGATGAAGAATGACAATCTGCACCCACTGTGCACCGAGCTTCAGGCCGTTGTAACGTCAAACGTCGGCCCTATCCAGAACGCCTTTGACGCCTACCAGAACGCCTGCTTTATTGCGCGTCCGGCCGAGTTCTTCTGCCTCGAACTCTGCGGCGAAGCCGGTGAGCTTGCCAACCTCGAAAAGAAACTCTGGAAAGGGGCTGACATTGCCGCCCACCGCATCGAAGATGAAGCCGCCGATGTCTTCATCTCACTTATGAACTACGCTAACGCCCGGGGCATCGACCTCGCCGCCGCCGTTACCGATAAGCTGTCGCGGATAATCACCAGTAAGTGACAATCGATCAATGGTAGCCCACGGCTTCAGCCGTGGGAAACGTGCTCGTGCCCCTTGTCAAAACAGAAAAACGGCACCGATCAGAGACCGGTGCCGTTGTGGTGGACGAGATGTAGCCGACGACGCGCGCGCTAGGATCAGCGCAGCGACGTGTTAGCGGATTTCGCGGTGAACCGTGTGGCGACGCAGGAACGGATTGTACTTCTTCAGTTCAAGACGTTCAGTGGTGTTCTGCTTGTTCTTCATTGTGGTGTAGCGAGAGGCCGGCTTGCCTTCCTTCTTCGCTTCGGTGCATTCGAGCGTAATGATTACGCGAGCGCCCTTCTTTGCCATTGTGGTTCTCCTTGTGGTTTTTGCACCCTCACGGGTGAGGTGCGTCTAAACCGTTGATTGACATGAGTATAGACGACGAAACTACGGCGACGGTGGGGAAAATCCAAACACTGAAGGGCCGTGGTTAGCGTGTTTTGCGCCCCTTTGTTGATTGCTTGCCAGCCGAATTCGCTGTAGATGCATCAGCAAAAGCCACGCGTACGGCCTCGTCGGCATGGGAAATGTAGACGATGGTAAGATCGTTGGTGACCTCGGCTTGCAGCTCCTGTACGTCCTTGCGGTTGTCCTCGGGAACCAACACCGTGGTCATACCGGCGCGCTTGGCCGCCAGCAGCTTCTCGTTCAATCCGCCGATCGGCAGCACATTTCCGCGAAGCGTCACCTCGCCCGTCATGGCAACGTCTCCTCGTAAGGGGCGACCCGTTGCGGCCGAGAGAAGAGCCATGGTCATGGTGATGCCGGCAGACGGTCCGTCCTTCGGGATAGCTCCCTCGGGAACGTGTACGTGAATCTGACGGTCCTTGGCAAACATCTCATCAAGGTCGAATTGCTTGTGATTGCTGCGCAGGTAGGACAGCGCAGCCATAGCCGATTCCTTCATCACCTCGCCAAGTTTTCCTGTGAGCGTGAGCCGTTCGGTGCCTGGCATGATGTTGACCTCGACCGGGAGCGTGTCACCACCCATCGACGTCCAGGCAAGCCCCATTGCAACTCCAACCTTGTTGCTGAGTTCTTCGGGCTTGGACTTGAACTTCGGTGCCTTGAGCATGGACTCGACCGATTTTTCGTCGATCACCCACTTCTTGGTCCGCGTGACGCTTTTGAATGTTTTGCTTGAGCGCATGTCACCCGTCAGGGGACCTGTGGACTTCTTGCCGACCATGTCAACGATTTCCATGGCCAGCTTTCGTAGGATACTGGCGATCTCGCGCTCAAGGTTGCGCACGCCGGCCTCGCGCGTGTATTCGCGCACAAGCTTCAGCAGGGCAGCATCGGTAAAGGTGATGGTGAGCCCTCCCAGACCGTGCTTTTCGAGTAGCTTCGGAATGATGTACTGCTTTGCAATCTGTACCTTGTCGTGTTCGAGATAGCTTGACAGCTCGATCACTTCAAGCCGGTCGAGCAGGGGAGCAGGGATGTCGTACTTGACGTTGGCGGTGGCAATGAAGAGTACGTTCGACAGGTCGTAGTCAACTTCGAGATAGTGATCGCTGAAGGTAGCGTTCTGCTCGGGGTCCAGCACTTCCAGGAGAGCCGCACTTGGGTCACCGCGGAAGTCCATCGACATCTTGTCGATCTCATCAAGAAGGATCACTGGGTTGTTGCTTCCGGAACGCTTCATCGACTGGATGATCTTGCCCGGCATGGCACCGATGTATGTGCGACGATGTCCGCGGATCTCTGCCTCGTCGCGCACGCCCCCTAAGGAGAGCCGCACGAAGTTGCGTCCCAGTGCGCGGGCGATGGACTTCGCAAGGGACGTCTTGCCCACGCCCGGAGGTCCCACTAGACAGAGGATCTGGCCGCGCACGGCGCCCACAAGATTGAGCACCGAGATGTATTCGAGAATGCGCTGCTTGGGCTTTGTCAGGTCGTAATGGTCCGCGTCGAGAATCCCACGCACATGCTCGAGCAGAAGATTGTCGTCGGTTCTGTTCTGCCACGGCACATTGGCGATCCATTCCAGCCAGGTGCGGTTGACGCCGTATTCGGGCGACATCGACGGGGTGCGCTTGAGGCGGTCGAATTCTTCGTACACCTTCGTGCGGACCGCTTCCGGAA
>CAYMTW010000005.1:0-65114 GCA_964393485.1 uncultured Melioribacter sp.
CAGATCCGCCTGCTAACGCTTCCAGTCGAACAACTTGCACCCGGCGCGTACTCATTGGTCGTCACCATCAACGGCTCATCAACGGTAATGCCGATCGTCGTGACACGCTGATAGTTCCTGAAACTCAAAACAACGGGGGATGTGCACGATGCACGTCTCCCGTTTTCTTTTCAGGGGGCTTACCTACAACATGCTTCGCAGAACGGACGCGATGGAAACCGCAGCTGTCTCGGCGCGCAGACGAAGCTGGCCAATGCGCCAGAGCCGCGTGTCGGCCAGCCCCTTGAGACTGGCAAGTTCGCGTTCCGAGAACCCGCCCTCGGGTCCAACGACAACAACAATGCGCCCAGCCGTACGAACATGTTCCGCATCGACGTGGCATTGCTCACCGTCGGCATCGCCGATGACAACAAGCGCACCGGCAATCTCAAGCGCATCCAACGCTGTGGGAGCTTCGATCACCGGCAGGAACGGATTGCCGGATTGCGTCATGGCGGCGATGGCCTTGGCCTGAAGTCGATCAGCCGATGAGCGCAGATGCTGGGCACGCTCGCAGATGAGCGGCACGATTCGGCTGACGCCAAGCTCGGTGAGTTTCTCGACGGCCATCTCAAAGCGATCACGGTTATCGAGCACACCGAGTGCCACCGTTATGTCTGGCAGCGGCGGAGCACTGACCTTTTCACTCTCGACCACGAGATCTGGCCCCTTCACACCGAGCGATGTCCTGCAGAGAGCAACAAGCCCCCTACCGTTGAGAACGCGGACGTGCTCGCCGTCACGAAGCCGCAGGGCAGCGATGTGACGGCGCAGTTCATCGCCCATGGGGACCATTACAGCCCCCTTCTCAAGTTGCGCGCAATAGAGGTTATCCATGTGGTATTTTTGGCCTCGACCTTCACTAACACTGAGCGTATGAACACTGAATTTACGTGCATTCGCACCTACGTCCCTCAACCAGGCGTCGGGGCGATCCAACTCAACCGTCCAGCCGTACTCAACGCACTGAGCCTGCAGACGATGATCGAACTCGTCGAGGCCTTCGAAACCTACGATGCCGACGAGGCTATCCGTTGCATCGTCATCCACGGGAGCGAGAAAGCCTTTGCTGCCGGAGCTGACATCACCGAGATGTCCGATGCTACGCTCACAACCATGCTGGCACGTGATCAGTTCGCCCGCTGGGAACGCATCCGTCAGGTAAAGACGCCCATCATCGCAGCCGTGAGTGGCTTCGCGCTGGGAGGGGGCTGCGAGCTGGCCATGCATGCCGACATGATCGTTGCCAGCGATACGGCGCAGTTCGGTCAGCCGGAGATCAACATCGGCGTGATGCCCGGCGCGGGCGGAACGCAGCGTCTTACGCGCGCCGTGGGCAAGGCTCTGGCGATGGAGATCGTTCTCACGGGACGCATGATCTCGGCCGTGCAGGCACAGGCCGCCGGCCTTGTCAACCGTGTTGTACCAGTGGCGTTCTACCTGCAGGAAGCCTTTGCCCTTGCCGGTGACGTTGCGTCAAAGGCACCCGTGGCCTCCCGTCTGGCCAAGGAAGCTGTGCTCAAAGCGCACAGCACCACGCTTGAGGGTGGACTCGAGTTCGAGCGGAAGAACTTCTACATGCTCTTTGCAACTGAGGACCAGAAGGAAGGCATGGCGGCATTTGTGGAGAAGCGGAAACCTGAATGGAAGGGTAAGTGATGACCAGCTACGAAACACTTCTCACGAGTCTCGACGGTGGAATCTATACCATCACGCTCAACCGACCCGATTCCTACAATGCCGCGAACGAGCAGCTCACCACAGACCTGCAGCATGCGCTGACCTTTGCGCGCGACAGCGACGACGTGCGCTGCGTGGTGCTCACGGGTGCCGGCAAGGCCTTCTGCAGCGGTCAGGACCTGAAAGATGCGCCGAAGTCGGGCGATAAGCGCGACCTGCGCGATTCGCTCAACCGTCGCTACAATCCCATCATTCGCTTGATGCGCGAGATGCCCAAGCCAATCATCGCCGGCATCAACGGCGTGGCTGCCGGCGCTGGACTTTCACTGGCGCTTGCTGCCGACGCGCGTGTGATGAGCGCATCGGCAAAACTCGTCGAAGCATTCATCGGCATTGCCCTGATCCCCGACTCCGGTGCAACGTGGTTTTACCCCCGCATGATGGGCTATGCAAAAGCCTTCGAGTTTGCTACACTGAATGCGCCGATCACTGCCGAGCAGGCACTTGAGATGGGCCTGGTAAACAGTGTTGCGCACCCAAAGGCATTCGCTTCGGCTCTGCGATCACTGGCCTCGCAATACGCGCAGGGTCCAACGCAATCGTATGGTTTTGTCAAGATGCTCCTGCAGAATGGGCTGACGCACTCACTCGACGAGATGCTTGAGCTTGAAGCCGAATACCAGCAGCGCGCCGGTGATTCTGCCGACTACCGCGAAGGAGTGCAGGCATTCCTTGAAAAACGACGTCCGAAATTCACAGGCCGATAAGCCCCGTTACATCAGCATCCTCCATGGCACGATCACGACCAACATTGTTTGAACAGATCCGCAACGACGGACGTGACGATGTTGCGGGTAGCGGCCTGAACAGCTCGATGCCGTTGCGGGCCGTCATCATCACCGTGGCGACGCTAGCCATGATGGGCTTTCTGCCCGGACGGCTCGGTGAGATCAGCCAGAGGGCATTCGACCGCTCACGCATTGGCACCACGTGGAGTCAGGAATCTCTCGTTGCTGACTATCCCTTTCCGGTGATGCGAAACGCTGATAGCGTTGCCGACGAGCGTGCACGGACGCGTGCTGCAGTGCCGGCCTATGTGCGGCGCATCGGTACAGCAGAAGCACAGGCACAGCGTCGGCTGGCCGATGCCATCGCACGCAATAGCGAGCTGGCGTCTCGTCCGGAGATCAGCACGATCGCCTCTGTGGCGCTGACCGAACTCTACGGACAGGGGGCACGGCAGATCATCAACATCGATACCCGTCAGATTCCCGCCCCGGAGGTGATGTCGATCGATGAGCAGGGAATCGAATTCATTGTATGTCATCATACCGATCTGCGTGACTCGGCGTCGGCAGCAGAAGGCCTTGACAATGTTCTCGTTCGTGTGGACAATACGATTCGCCCAAAGCTACGTCAAGCACTCCATGGTGCCGTTGTCCCAACTCTGCGCGTTGACAATGCCGTCTGGGAACGTCAGCGTCAGCTAGCCGAACAAGGAGTATCGACCACGCGCGAGATCATGCGCAAGGGTGATGTGATCGTGCGCAAGGGCGACCGCATTGACGAGTCCATTCTGGACCGTCTAGCATCCTATCGCTACGCCGAGTATGCGCGCTCTACATCGCAGTATTCATTTCTCGTAGCTGTTGGATCGGCAGGACATGCCCTCGTGCTGATCGCTATCGTCTGCTTGTATCTCTACTTCGTACGGCGCTCTTCATTCGTACGCAACGGGCAGCTTGCCACGCTCCTGGCAATGCCCGTTGCCTCTGCCGGACTGGGCTGGCTGTCGATCGCCCTTCCGTCGAATCTTCCACTCGAGTACACCATCATCGTGCCCGGCTTTGCGATGCTTGTCTCCATCCTCTATGATGTGCGCACCTCGATCGTTGTTACGCTCTCCTGTGCCCTGTCGGTTGCCGCCGCACGCGGTAATGACCATGTCATCGCTGTTGTCCTTATTGCTGGCGGTGTGATGGCTGGTTACTCCGCTACCAACCTTCGCAGTCGCACGCAGATTTTTACGTCCATTCTTGCCATCCTTGCCGGACTGGTGATCGTTACCCTTTCGATCGAACTTGAAAATGCCACGCCCCTTCTCAGCCTGGCAACGAAACTCGGCGGCGTAGTTGTCAATGCAGTGCTCTCGCCTCTCTTTGCCCTTGCAGCTATCATCCTGATGGAGCGCACTCTCAACGTTGCGACGGACTTGCGTCTCGAGGACTTTGACGATATCAATCACCCGCTGATCCATCAACTCAATCAACTTGCTCCGGGAACCTATCAGCACACCATGGCCGTCATGCACCTGAGTGAAACGGCGGCCGCGGCCATTGGCGCTAATCCGCTGCTTGCCCGCGTGGGAGCCCTGTATCATGACATCGGCAAGATCACCAAGAGCGAGTACTTCATCGAGAATCAGATCGATATCGACAATAAACACGATCGGCTTCCGGCGCGCAAGAGTGCCGAGATCATCCGGCGGCACGTCACGGACGGAATCGATCTTGCCAAAGAGTACCGCCTACCTGACCGGATCTGGAAGTTCATCCCCATGCATCACGGTACGATACTCGTCAAGCACTTCTATGCCAAGGCCATTGAGGAATCTGGCAGCTCGGAGGTGGACCCGAATGACTTCCGCTATCCTGGTCCACGGCCTGACTCGAAAGAAACAGCCATTGTGATGTTGGCAGATGCCGCCGAGGCACTCTCTCGTCTGGTTGAATCTGGCAATCGTTCAGAGATCGAAGAGGCCATCGACCGGATCATCATGGATCGGTTCCTGGACGGCCAACTACAGGATGCGCCGCTCACTTTGCATGACCTTAACGTGATCCGCGATTCCTTCGTGAACTCACTCATGGGCGCTTCGCACCAACGCGTACGCTACATGGAAGTTCGTCCCAGCGACGAGCCCGCGACATGAGTCAGACGCTCCCATCGGCTTTCGAGCGGGACATCAAGCAGTTTGTTCACTATGTCCGACTCGAACGTGGACTTGCCAGCACGACGGCTGAGGCCTATCAGCACGACATTCGGCAGTATGCGATCCATCTGCATGAGCTGCAGCGAGCAGGTTTCTCCGAAGCCGCACTAGGTGATGTTCGGTCCTTCTTTGAGCGCCTAGCTGGCCTAGAGCTGGCTGCGTCGAGCAGGTCCCGTTACCTGGCCTCGATCCGGCACCTGCACACGTTCCTCGTAGGCAACGGACGCATGCAGCGGGATATCACCGAGGCCATGGAAATGCCCCGCTCTCGACGTCGGCTGCCTGAGAGTCTGTCGGTTGTCGAGGTCGTGTCCTTTCTCGAGGTCTTTGATTCTACAGACCGCTTCACGCTGCGCAACCGTGCCATGTTCGAAACAATGTATGCCTGTGGCCTGCGGGTGAGCGAGCTCATCGGACTTCGACAGGCCGATGTGCTGTTCGAGGTCGAGCTTGTGCGCGTCTTTGGTAAGGGTTCAAAAGAGCGCATGGTACCGATCGGTACAGAGGCACTGGAGTGGATTGCTCAGTATCAGACCACAGCACGCGGACGTCTGATCACCTCGTCCAATACTGACGACGTGTTGTTTCTGAACTCCCGCGGCGGTCGTCTCTCGCGCATGGCTGTCTGGAAGATCATGCAGCAGGGGGCTCTGCAGGCCGGCTTGACCAAGCATGTGCACCCACACATGTTCCGTCACTCGTTTGCCACGCATCTCCTGGAAGGGGGCGCTGACTTGCGTGCTGTTCAAGAGATGCTTGGACATGCAGACATTGCAACAACGCAGATCTACACCCATATCGATCGAGAGTACGTCAAGGAAGTGCACACACTGTTTCACCCACGATCGACCTTCGCTGCGGGCACGCCCCCTGAGAAACGAGTGGCGGGATGAAGCCCCATTATTTGATGATCGTGTCTCTGATGGTGGTGAGCGCTAGTTCGGCTCAGGTGAAATTCGGGATCGACAATCTGATCGATACAGAGTTTGCCCTGCTCAGCGGAAAGCGGGTCGTGCTCGTGAGCCATGCTGCCGCTCGAACGGCGCGAGGTACGTCCACGGCTGAGGAGTTTGCGGGCACGAGCACTCTTCGCCTTCTTCGCATCCTTACCCCCGAGCATGGATTCTACGGTGTTGTCGAAGCTGGGAAACATGTCGATGATGACACCTTACTTGGAGTACCGACGCGGTCGCTCTACGGCGCGGTGCGTCGTCCTGACGCTTCCATGATCAGTGACGCTGATGTCGTGGTCATCGATATGCAGGACATTGGTGTTCGCTCCTACACCTTCATGTCCACGATGATCGAAGTCATGGATGCCTGTGCTGAGTTCAACATCGCGTGCATGATCCTGGACCGGCCCAATCCACTTGGTGGTATGACCGTCAGCGGCGGCGTTGTAGATGATTCGCTGCGGTCCTTCATCGGCAGGTTACCGATCGCCTATGTTCATGGCTGTACACTTGGCGAGCTTGCAACGATGGCCAATCGGGAACATTGGCTGACGACGAATCCTAAACGTCGCGCGCAGATGTGCTCGCTGACGGTGGTGCGGTGCAAGCGCTGGGTGCGCTCGGCGTCGTGGGAAAGCATTGACCGGCCATGGTATCCGACAAGCCCGAACATTCCAAGCGTGGCGGCCATTCGTGGCTATGCCATGACGGGCCTTTTGGGCGAGTTGGGCCTCTGGAGTATCGGAATGGGTACTAACAGCCCCTTTCAGCTGATCGGCGCTCCAGGCCTTGACCTTGCACCGTCAACGATCAGCCTTCTGCGCGATCGCGGCGTTGATATGGCGCGCGCGCGATACAAGCCCGTTTCCGGGAAACATGCTTCAACGGTATGCGACGGATACTACGTGCAGCCACGTACAGCGTGGCGTCCGATGGAAGCTGCCGCCGTTCTGCTCTGGGAGGCACGCCGACGGCGGCCGGAGGCATTCCCAGACACGCTCATCCGCGCACCGCACGGACGTATGTTCGCCAAGGCCTGCGGCTCTGGTGACCTTGTCTCTGCACTCTGTCAGGGGGCTCCCCTTGCCCGCATAGAGGCGCTTTTTCAACGCGGTCTTCAGGAGTATCAAGATCTCCGACGTCGCTACCTGCTCTACGACGAGTAATTGGTATGTCGGGTCCGGCGCACCTACCGCGGGGCACCGCGCAGGATCTTTGAGAGTTTGACCAGGCCCACGCCAAGGCCCACACGCCGAGTCAACGGGTCAGCTCCGTCAAAGAACACGTGATCATTGCCGACCATCATTCCGGCAGACCCACCTCCGTCAAGGTTCAGAGCTTCGCTACACCCGAGCAGATCCATGATCTGGGCCATTTGCTGGAGCGATGCACCCACGGTTCCGCGGTCCGTATGGTCTGCGGGCACGGCGGCAAGAATCAGCCGTGTTCCGCTTGAGTCCGTGCCTATGGCACTTCGCGCCAGAGCATGATTGATAAACCGTGAACCGGTGCTCCCTTCGAGAAGAGCTTCGTGCTTTGCCAGCCCCTTTCTCACAAGCCGAGGCGTGCCGCAGACGGCGTTCATGAAGGGCGTCTGGGCCTGGATGGTTGTGCTGTATTGCAAACGTATCGTGTCTCCCATGCGCGGTAGACTACCTGAGGCCACCACCGATCTCGGCATCGAAATCACGGCACCACGGATTGGCATGGTGACCGTTCCGGTGTCGACACTTAGCACCTCACATGGCAGGGACACATTCACAGCCGGAGACCTGAGATAGCGCACGCGGATCTTGAGCATTGGATACTCGGCATCGCGCTCGCGGCGGGCCCTGGCGATCTCCTGCCGGAGAACATCCTGGGTCAGAGCAGCTTCAGTCGAATCCTCTGCGATGAACACCGTGTCTTTGACGGCCTCCTGAAACGCTCGCTCGATCTGCTTCGGGCTCACGTATGGTACCGTGTTCCCGCCATAGGAGTTATAGACCACGACGCCCTGATCATCCCGGTGATTCACGGTTGAGATCGGGTACCATTGTCCTGCTATACTGACGTTGCCGAGAATCCGGAAGGTATCCACCGACATCGAGTTCCGCACATCAAAAAAGGCACTCGACCACTTCTTGTAGCTGTTCATCTCTACAACTTCGCCGTCGATGACGCAGGGTCCGATCAGTGTGTTGCGCACGGCGCGCCAGAAGTTACCGTTGACCAAACCATAGACAGTGTGACGCGAGGAGGTCTCGAAGCGAGTAGCCATTTCAGCCAGGCGCTCCAGACCAACGCAGTTATCCTCCCCTTTGACTAGGCGAAGAGCATTGCCCGGAATAGATCGATCCAGCATCATGGCGTGAACGACAATGGGTGTTTTGCCGTTCGTACGGAATTCCTGGTAGCGGATGCCCTGTCCGAGCGATGAATCCCGCACCATGTTGAGCTTGGTCACCGGAACGGGCTTGGCCCGACGCGATCGTCGAACGTGACGGCGCTTGGATGCACCTGAGCGGCGGCGCGAGCTGGTCGATGATCTGACCTGTGTGCCCCCTGCAGAACGGGATGAGCGTCTGTTCTGCTTGGTAGTGGAGCCCCGAGCATTCCTTGCTCCTGAAGCCGAGGACGCGCGCGTCGCAATCTTGCGTACAGCCTTGCGCGGCGGCTGGCGTGCCTCCAGGCAGACAGGGTCGATGGCCATTGTCATGATCAGGATCATCATGACAAGGGGCTTGCAGTACGCCCGCAGACGAGTGGATAGACAATGAAGCATGCGAGCGAAAGTTAGGACTTGAGTCTTGATCAATCGGGCGGAGTTATGCACAGTTACTGACACATGCCGCGTGTGAGGACTTCACACGTTGTAGTTTCGCGTCATGATCAACGACACTATACTCTTGGAACTGAATGACGGCGTTGCCCTCATCACTCTGAACCGGCCAGATAAACTCAACGCCCTAAACGCGGAATTGTTGGATGCTCTCGAGCACACCCTCCGTCATGTGCAGGCAAACCCGTCGGCGCGAGTCGTGGTGATCACGGGGTCGGGTCCAAAGGCCTTCGCCGCCGGGGCCGACATTGCCCAGCTGCACGAGCAGAACGGATTTTCCGGGCGTCTGTTTGCTGAGCGTGGGCAGCGGGTTCTGTCGCTGATTGAGCATCTCGGCATTCCGGTCATAGCGGCCATCAATGGCTTTGCCCTCGGTGGCGGTTGCGAAGTTGCCATGGCGTGTCATATGCGTTTTGCTGCTGACACGGCGCGATTCGGTCAGCCTGAGGTCAATCTCGGCATCATTCCCGGATACGGCGGAACGCAGCGCCTACCCCGCCTGGTTGGGCTTGCCAAGGCCATTGAGCTGATCCTCTCGGGTGAGATGGTCGGTGCTGAGGAAGCCTACCGATTGGGTCTTGTCAATCGCATCTACCCGGCTGCCGAGCTACTGGAACAGACGCTTGCCTTTGCCCGGGCACTTGCCGGCAAAGCTCCGCTGGCCCTGCGAGCCTGCCTCGAAGCCACACAAGCAGCCGAGAATTCGTCGGCCCTTGAAGGCATGACCATTGAGGCAAGCGTGTTTGCGCGCACGTGCGCCAGCGAGGACTTCAAGGAAGGAACAAAGGCCTTCCTCGAGAAGCGTCCGGCCGCCTTCACCGGTCGGTAAGGGGCTCACGCACCGTGGCAGGAGTTTTCACGACGCTGTACCAGGGCATTGCTGTGCCCGCTCTGCGCCTGTGCCTCGGAATCGTTGCCCCATTCAATGCGAAGGTCCGGCGCAGACTCGCCCAGGAAGCAACTCTGTGGAAGAGCGCCTCGTGGCGACTTACAACAGATCAGCGACGTAGAGTGTGGTTTCATGCTGCTTCGATGGGCGAACTCGAGCAACTGCTACCGATCATAGAACGTCTCCGAGTGCTGCGCTCCGATCTGTGTATCGTCACGACGTGCACATCACCGTCAGGACGCGACCATGCAGCAGCGCAGGCGTGCATCGATCATGCGCTGTATCTGCCCCTTGATCGTCAAAGGACCATACGTGCATTCATCACTGCTATTGACCCACTGATGGTGATTATCGACCGCTATGACCTCTGGCCGGCCATGATCAGTGAACTGCATCACAGGGCTGTACCTATCCATGTGATCAATGCCACGATGCCGAGTTCGGCCCGCTGGCCATTCATGCGCAGCTTCACCCGGCGCGTGTATGCAATGGTGAGCTGTCTGACGGCCGTAAGTGAGACTGATGCAGACCAGTTAGGAGACCTGCTGAATCGCTCCGTGAACTGGCTACCGGACACGCGCATGGATCGTGTCATGGAACGTGTTCAACGGGCTGCCGGGAGCGCTCCTGTCCTACCGGCATGGTCGGGCAAGACGCTTGTGCTGGGCAGCACATGGCCCGATGATGAGACTATGATGCTCAGCGCCTTCGCCTCTTTCCCCCGTTCGGGATGGCGTCTGGTGATCGTCCCGCATGAACCGTCAGAAGGGGCCTTGCGGTCGATCGAACAGCGCATTTCCTGCGTGCGGTTGTCGAGTATCGCTGATGGCCATTCTGCACATACTCCTCATGTTTTGGTTGACAGCGTTGGGCGTCTTCTCGAGCTATACTCATCAGCCACCGCCGCATATGTTGGTGGCGGCTTTGGTGCCGGGGTGCATTCTTTGGCTGAACCTGCGGGGTTTGGACTTCCGCTCGCCTGCGGCCCCGGCATCGAGCGCTCACGTGAGGCTGCGGCCCTGATAGCCTCAGATGCGTTGAGTGTGCTACACATTGTTGATCAGGCCCGGGCCTGGTTACACACAATCGACGATCCCGCATTCTGCGCAGCCGCCGAGCGCTCCACCAGGGACTACGTTAGCAGCAACACTGGATCAGCCGAGGCCTACCTTACAGTGATCCTGAAGGAATTACCGGCGGCTGATTCTAGCGAGTGATGCCCACTGTTACCGTTCCGGAACGTCCATCTCTGACGGTACGAACGAGGTACAGACCCTGTGGCCAAACTGACGTGTCCACGACCTGCTCGCCCCCTATGGAAACTGCGTGATAGATCTCTCGCCCTGAGAGATCAAACACGCTGATGGCTGACGACCGGTCGGCATTGATAATCGTTAACCGATCGTTCGACCAGGAAGTCCGTGGTGATGTTGCACCAGCGTCCTCGTTCACTGATGAAGGGGCTTTAGGCGGCGTAAACTTCAGGATACACTGTTTGCCTTCATCGATTGAAACATAGACACATCCATCGGCGCTGAGTGCAAGTCCAACCGGACGTGCCCAACGCGTAGTCTGATTATTGGTATCACGAATGAACCCACTACAGAACTCTTCCACACTGTTAGCGATTGTATCCAGATCGGAATCGAATCGCATGAAGACAACCTTTGCTCCACTTGGAGGGGTGCGATTCCAGGAGCCACGCATGACCATAAACAAGCCGTTATCATATCCATTTCCAAAACCGGCAGGTGAAAACTCCAGGGCCATTGGTGCACAGTGGGCATCAACCAAAGCGGCGGGTGGCACCATGGAGCCGACCATTGCCGAGTCTGTAGCCGTAATTGGCAAGAGGTCAGAGTAATCTCCACCAAACGAGAAAAACCGCTGGTGATGATAGGCGAAGGGGTATCCGTAGAATCCCCCATCTCGCACGATATCAACCCATTCAGGTGGCACGTTGTTACCCTGGTTGTCGCTGCCATTGTTGTTTGCCCATAGCTTCCCAGTGCGCGGATGAAGGGTCATGCCAACACTATTGCGCGCACCAGAGGCAAACACACGTCTCGCACCACCATCGTAGTCATACTCCTCGATAAGAGCCCGGTCTGCCTCCCGATCGGCATTCCCGCGTGATCCGACGCTGAGATAGATCTTCTTTCGGAGGGTATCCAGTACAACCGTACGTGTACGATGATTACCGCCAAGCTGGTTTGGCTGAACCGACTTGTCGATCACCGTAGCACGTTTGTCGAAGATCATGCTCGAAGGATCACTGCGCCAAAGGCGTACAACCGACCCCTCTTGGGCAACGTACATCGTGTCTCGAACGAAGCGTACATCGTGACCGCCAGAAAAGCCCCTTGCAGCAATGATCGTCGTGTCAGCCACGCCGTCGCGATTCTTATCCGGAAGGGCTAACACGTTGTTACCGTTCATGTTGGCAAGAAAGAGGACTGAATCTGGCCCCCAAGCCATGAAACGCCCCTTATTCATTCCAGTTGCAGCAAACACATTCACTGTCCATCCCTTAGGAACCGACACGGCATTTTGAACGGGATCCAGCGCTAGGGATGAGAATTGCGAAGGCACTTGAATATTCTTGCGTTCCGCTTCAACCGCCACCTTTGGCGTCCATGGAATCGTGCCCGGACCTTGTGCGTAGATCACTGAAACAGCAGCGTGCAAGACGACTGCGACAACAAATAGAGATTTAGCTGGCAACATCATATCGCAAACATCTTCTAGTTTCTGATTGGATCCAAACATAGGCCATGAAACAAAACACCCCCTTCCGGTTCCACCGGAAGGGGGCGTTTGTAGAAATCAGATTGACTTACTTGACAATCGTGAGCGTCTGAGGTTCGCTCGTGAATGGACCGGACACGACATGATAGTAGTACGTTCCGGCTGGGATCGTGCTTGCATCAAGTGTGAGGTCATACTCGCCAACTTCAAGCTTCTGATCAACAAGAGTCAATACCTTTTCACCCATCGAGTTGAACAATTCGATGCGCGTTGGGGCGGCAATACCGACACCAAAGCTGATGACACCCGTGTTCACAACTGGGTTTGGACGAACTGGCTTGACAGCATACTTGGTGGTGCTGAACGTGGCCAGACGACGGATGTTGGCACATGGGAGTGTGACCGTGATCTTACCTGGCTTATCGAGGAACAGCACATAGTCTTCACGATTGTTTGATGCATCGTGATCGACCCAGTATGAGTAAACCGTCACTGGCGTTGAGAAAGTACCCTGCAGCGACTGGTTGAAGAACACGTCAAACTTCACCTTGAACATAGGAAGCTTGCTGTTGCTGCTGAGTGCCTTCTTGGTGGCTCGCT
Organism: uncultured Melioribacter sp.; assembly: GCA_964393485.1. Lineage (GTDB taxonomy): Bacteria > Bacteroidota > Ignavibacteria > Kapaibacteriales > Kapaibacteriaceae > UBA10438. The sequence goes on from CAYMTW010000005.1 coordinate 12,723, forward strand.
GATCAACGAGGTCGATCTCAATCTGGTTGAGAGCATCACCAGGCTTGCCGGTCACCGACGACTTCAATACTGTCCAGCCTTCCATCTGCGTACCAGCAAGGATGATATCCTTGATATCCGAACGTGGCTTGACAATACGTGGATCGTAGTTCAGACGAACACGGAGCTCAGTCATGTTTGAGGCATCAACTGCTTGAGGAGTACCGCTAAGTTCAACAGCAACATCAACGTTTCCTCCTGGTGCAGCCGAGTACGCATCACCAACAAAGTTGGTTGTTTCGAGATACTTACCGTTGCCTGACAGTTGAGCTACCTTGTCCTTACCTGTGAGCTCTTCCGTGATCTTAAGAGTGGCAGTGTGAACTTCGTTACGACGGATCAGACCTTGTGTCTTCGCCTTCGTGGACTCGATGTTTGCCTGACCGTTTTCCATAAGGGTCACGTAGCTCGGAACGAAACGAACTTCGATCTCACCAGTTTCGCCAGGGCCGATGTCCAGATAATTGGCACCGGTTGACTTGTGTGGCATGACGATGAAGCTGGATGCATCTGGGCCTTCAGCAAAATCAGCATAGGTGAAGCGGCGTGACACCAGTTCACTGTGTGTGACCTTGACCTTCAGGATCTTCTCGTTAAAGACATACTGGTCGCCGGCGTCGCCCGTGACTGTAAAGTCACCACCCTGAACGCGTGCGGTCAACGTATACGTTGGCTCGTACGGTGCCTGACCATTTGTACCAACGTTTGTTTCGATGACATATGGTGAGGAGAACGTACCTGAGAACTGTGGATCGAAGCGAACTTGCAGCTGCATTGGTGCTTCGCCTGGCTTGATGCGCCATGGGTTCTGTGGCGTTGGGGCATTCAGTAGTTCAAATCGCGTATTCGGGTCTGTAATGCGGATTCCCGTAATCACGACATCATACGTACCGGAAACGTTGCCAGTTGTTGGATTAGAGAGATCATCCTTACTGGTGTTCGAGATTGGGATCGTCAGGGTTTGGGCTGCTTCACCAAGATTCAGCGTACCAGGGAAGTCAAGATTTTCACCCTTCACGTGCGGCTGCCATGCCGTACCGCTCAGTGTGGCTGCTACTTCTGGTTGATCCTTGGAATCCGTCGGGAACACGATTTCCGCTTCGTAGTCCTTGCGCTCTGCACCACGGTTTGCGAGTTCGTTCGGAATGAATGCTACCGTCACCGTGCGACTTTGGTCTGCGCCACCACCAACCAGCTGGATTGGGAAGGAACCTGCCGTGCCGTTGTCCACGATACGGAATGCATCCTTGTCCTTGCCACGAAGAGATGGTGCTGAGAACGTTGACGGCTGATTGCCGAAGTTGAAGAACGTGATCGTCTTGCGGTATTCAGAAATGCTCTGTTGCTTCTGAACGTTGTCAATCACACGCTCATTCCAATCTTCCTTATTGACAAGAAGTTCAGCCTTTACACCGCTACCCTCAAGGATAGCGATTGAGTCCACTTCTGTCGCATTCGAGAAGAACGGCACCGACACGGTATGGGGCACATTAGCCTCACCCTTCGGCGAGTACGTCACGTAGAACTCGTACTTGCCGTTGCCAGGGATAGCCATCGGGAATGCCGATGCAAGTGGCTTTCCATCAAGTGTACGGGCGTTGAAGAAACGACCCGAACCGTCAAGAAGTGACTCCTGATAACCGCTGAGGAGAAGATCCACACGGCTGCCGTTCTGGATCGTAACCTTTCGTTCGACACCAGGCGAGCTGGCAGGGATCTGACCCCAGTTGACGTCAGAAACATAGATCTGTGGTTGTTCTCCACGCACACGCAGTTCTGCGGTCTTGACCGTGTAACAGTCCAGCTCCACGAGCACTGTGTCAACGACTTCTGGAGCTGACTGAATCGTGGCTGTCACCTTGATATCCTTCGACTCGCTAGGACCCAGGGTGAAACCACCATTTGGAGTACAGACAAAAATCGTGTTGTACGCACGTACTGTGACCTTCTTCACATTGACCGGACGATCCGTGCTTTCGTTCTTCACGGTCAGAGTTGCAGACTCAGGTGTGTTGAAGGCGATCGTACCAAAGTTGATACGAGCTGGCGTCCAAGAGATCTTATCGGCTGTGTAGGTGTAGGTCTTCTCGACAAACTTGCCCGAACGTGTCACGACCCGGATAACGGCCATGGCATCCTTCGTCTTGTCATCAACTTTGAGCTTGAACTTTGCCGTCTTATCACCGGTATTGAATTCCGGGTCGACTTCCAGCGTATAGTTTGCAAGCTGCTCAGGATACACAGCAAAGATTGAGCCGCACGAGATGTTTTCAGGCATGATCTTGCCTTCAGCATCGATGTCGCCGCAGACAATTTCTTCCTTAACCATGACCGAGTCATCGCAAGGGATTGTCATGTCGATAGAGATTGGTGTTCCGTAGGCACGACCCTGTGTCAGACCATCGAGTGAACCATAGGTCCATGCTGACCAACGGACCTTCGGATCAACTGATTCGATAACGTGATCACCAGGACCCACTGGTACTGCCAGACATGCGTATGGCGTTCCCTTGAGATAGCGCATAGCGCCACCAAAGGCTGAATTCAGAGCCTTATTGTCAAACTTGATCTTCGTGATTTCATCAGCCTTGAAGACGATGTTCATGAAGTTGTCCATACCCTCAGGTGCACTGAAGACACCATACTCGACGTACCGGTCGGACGATGGGATGTACTGAAGCATCGGCATGCCCGACTCAACACTTGGGTGTCCGAGGGCTGATTCTTCTCCCTTTGACGAGCCGCGCACGGCTACTCCGCGGTCCTTTGCGTACGACTTGCCGTATTGACCCATCAGGATCGGCTTGTCCGATTCCCAATATGTCGGTACTTCCAGCGACGGCATGATGCGAGTCTCACCCTTGCGCAGAACCCACTCGTTCTTGAACGATGAACCGTCCTGACGCATCGTCTTGACAGTCGTACCATCTTCGAGTGCAATTACGCGAATCACATCACCGCGGTCATCTTCAACACCGAACTCGGCAGATGCCTTGCCTGTGATGCGAGTAGACGTGTAGCGACATGGCACAGTCACGAACTTGGTTCCAGCCATCTCGATCGGGAGCATAGCGTCGTGCACGTTATTGCGCACGAAGTGAGCAGGAGACGAGCCACCGAGACCCACGAGGATGTCAGGGTAGCGAAGGATTCCAACCTTTGTATGACCAGAAACAACACCAACTGGCTTGCTGGACTTGATCATCGTTCCGGAAAGGTCAGATTCCCATTCCTTGTTCTTCAGTTCATCGATCTTGGCCTTGATCAGGAAGCATTCGCCCTTCTCAAGTGTGATCGTCTGCGAAGCACCCATCTTGACTGGCGACGTTTCCATACCACCTTCAGTGCCGAAGGTCGGCGTGTAGGTGATAACCGTGTTGTCCTTGTCAGCGATTACGAGGATCTGACTCGGGCGGTAATTGTAGCCCTCTGATGGTGTGCCGTAGCGATCCTGGTAGAAATTCATGGTGTAATAATTCTTACCCCATCCTTCGACCGGAAGGTGACGTGCCATTTCTCCGTTACCATTCCACTGCTGGAATGTGGAAACAGAGATCGGCGTCTTGGCATCCACGACAATACCGAAACCAGTCTTCGTCTCTGACTGGGTGTTCATGTAGGCCACCGAAATCGGAACCTTCAACACCTTGTTGGCTTCGACCGTGAACTCCTTGTCCATGCGAGGAGCTTCGTTGATCGTTGCCGGCGTCATGACGCGAACCTTGGTCTTGGTGCGCGATGAAATCAAAAGCATCATCGGCTGTGCCATAGGCTTTTCCGATGGGCTGGCCCACACTTGCGGGAACGCAACCATGTAGCGACGGCCTTCAGAGAGCACCATCGAACCACGCTTTTCGGACGACTTGGTGTCAGCGGCCGTCGCGCTGCCAATGCAAGTCAAGGTAAGCAGCAGTAGTGCCACGATGCGCATTGTGAATGTGGATGCAAGTCTCATGGACTTCCTCCTGGGGTGATAAAAAGAGAGAGCGAATTATCAGGTGTTGGAGCCGAAGGATTGCCTCGACCTCTTAAAATAACCGAAATCCTGGTATGCACAAGATTGTTTCGGTGATTTTTAGAGGACTTTTTGCGTTCGACGCACTCATCCGTTCGTGACATAAACACCAGAACGTGCGTTCGGTTACATGCCTGTGACGTAAAAATGGCTGTTAGAGCCGTAGTTTTCGGATGAACTTATCCACGCGAACTTCAAGAGGCATGCAGAGAAGAACCAACAGCCCGCCGACAATGAGATCGATCACGTAGTGATAGCGGAGATAAATCGTTGCGAAAATCAAACTGCTGCCAATACCAAGAAACACGTATCTCAATCGGCTGCGATAACGAAATGCCAGAACAATATTGACGATCGTGAGCATGGTATGGCCGCTCGGCATACAGTCCCGATTGACAATGCTGGCGGGATTGACAGAACCGGAAACTACTCCCCCACCAACATTGATGACTTTTCTCAGGGTGTCTGTCAGCCAAAGGCCCGGAAGCTCTTGATCGGTGGACGCGAATTCATGCAGAGTAAAACGAGGTCCGATGGCCGGCAAAACGAAGTAGAGTGCATACGAAATGAAGAAAACGAATGCCATCATGCGCGCGAACTCGACAACTCGCTCGACATCTCCCTTGAGCCATAGCTCCAGTGCGTGCGCGACCGGTAACAGGTAGAAGATGAAGTAGCAGATCTGGAGATACTCCGTTAGAATGGGGCTAGCGAAGCGGGAAAGCCAGACCGTGGGATCCAGGCCAAAAATCGCCCGATCTGCAGCGATCAGCAGATGATCGTAGTCCTGCGGATGGATGACCGGCACGAATACGTGCGTCTGATCATACAACATGTAAATGACTGGGACCACGTAAAACTGCCGAACAAAACGCACGGCAGTTGAACCAGTTAGACGACACAGGATGATTGAAGTCCCAACAAGCAACAGCACGAGAACATTCGTCCATACGACTGTTGCACTTCCATGAATACTCTGATGAAACAGCAGGGCCAGCAGGCTATACAGCACCAACATGAACGCTGTGTAAAGGTCCCCAGAATGCAGATCCCGGCGGATTATTCCCCATAGCTCACGAACGGGGGTTGGCGAACTCATTGGCCCTTCTCCAAAGCTGTTGGTCCGATCCCATGACGCACTGACATGGATAGAAATATCTGCGCCAAAACGTCTGGTGAACACTCCTCTGCCCGCCGACGCGCCAGATCCATACCAGCATGAACGTGATCATCCTTCAACGGCACCCTATGCCGGTGCGCCCAGTCAGCCAGTGCATTCGTCATTACCTTCCGACGTTGAGAAAATGCCGAGCGGATGAAGTCCATGAACTGTCCCTGCGGCAACCCCTGCGACGTCTCAGCAGACAGGTCAAAACGCACGACGGATGACGTTACCGCCGGCCGCGGAAAGAATGAACCCGGCTGAACATGAAACAACAATCGCGCAGAACCGTAAAGCCAGCAGGCAACGGAAAGTATTCCGTAGTCCTTGGAACCCACCGATGCTACGCAGCGGCGTGCCACCTCGCGCTGCATCATGATCACGCCACGGCTTAGCTCCTGTCGCTGCCCGAACATCCAGAACAGCAGGGGGCTCGTGATCGCATAAGGAATGTTGCCGATCACACATCGGTGCTCCCGAGCATGCAGCGGGAACACGCTCCCAAAATCGACGGTCAAGGCATCCGCCTGCACCACCTGAACACGTCCACTGGTAACCCACGGCTGCTGCTGAAGAAATGCAACGGCCCGTGGATCTACCTCAATTGCACAGATGCCGGCGGCAGGTGACTCTGCCAGATGGGTTGTCAGAGCCCCTTTACCAGGCCCGATCTCAGCAACAACATCTGCACTGGTGAGTTCTAACGCAGCAACGATGTTGCGTGCAATGCCAACATCCGTCAGAAAGTTCTGACTGAATCGACGACTGGGTGCGAACGTCGTCATGGAGTCCTGCCGTCATGGGAGCGTAGCGCACTCCGAATACGAGTCCATGCATCTTCAAGCGTCGATGAGACAACCCTGACATCACCGACCACCGTCATGAAGTTTGTATCACCATTCCACCGTGGAACAATGTGTACATGGATATGATCAGGTACACCCGCGCCAGCCGCGGACCCAAGATTGATACCGATATTAACTCCGTCTGGTTTGTACGCCTGGCGCACAGCCGTATGTGCGGTTCGAACCGATGCCATGAGACACCCATACTCCTCTGCGTCAAGATCAAGCACATCGCCAACATGACGTTTCGAAGTGACCATGACATGACCAGCAGTATAGGGATACCTGTTCAGGAGCACTACCGAATGCATCGCAACATGAAGCACGCCTTGGTCCAGATTGGCATCCACAGCATCGGTGGCATCACAGAGAAAACAGCCTGAGCCCGCCCGCTGATGTGCGGATACATACGCGTTTCTCCAGGGAGACCAGAGTTGATCCATGTTGATCGTGATAAAAGGGGCACAAACCGCAAATGCAAGCCGAAAATAGCGATGCCCGCTTGTAGGGCGGGCATCGTGAAGCTTCGCAGGAAGGGAATGGCTACTTAGAGAGCAAACCTGACGTCCACACCAATCTGGAGGGCGTTTACCCGAATGTTGTCTGCATCACTGAGCTTAGTGATGCCAAAGTTATAGTAGGCACATGGAACAACGAGGACGCGACCAACCGTGATCTCGTACTGCACACCAGCCTTAATGGCGAGACGCAGTGCCGAGTGCCCCGGGATGTCGTCTTCAGCAGTGATCGCGGTCCGACCGAAGTTCTCATACTTCGTACCAGGCTTCTCCTTGAAAACTGCATTGTCGGGCTTGATGAGATTCATCCGCTGAACGCGCTGAACATCAGCAACAAATCCAACGGTAGGTCCGATCACAACACCGAAGTTCGAGTTGAACAGGTTGAGCTTGTAGATAAGCTCAATATCAAACGTTGAATACTTGATGTCGGCAGTGTGCTCAACCTCGGAAAACACGACGTTACCAGTTGACGTATCAGTTGACGGGAGAATATCACCGCCTTGGTTGAAGAACGCTGGGAACGTGTTATACACCGCACGAGCGATGATCGAGGACTTGGACTCACGGGGCTTGCCAAGGAGGTACTCGAACGAGAGTCCAAGGTAGTAGCCGTTTTGCGTGCCGCCGGTGAATGTCGGACAAAGCACATCACCGGACACCGATTGGAAACTCGAGGAGTGCAGTGAGTTGTTGTACCCACCGACCGGTCCGACGTAAATCCGCGGCGCCCTGCGTGCAGGCTGAAGGGGCGTGGCACGAGCGCCAATTTCCTGCTGGGCTAGCAGTGAAGTCGCCGAAAGGAGGAACGCTGCAAGGACGGTGAAACCAAATTGCCTCATACTCGATGGCCCTAGTTGACGATGATGATGTTCGTGACCTCGACCCCATGTTCATGGCTGATGACCAGTCTGTAGAGACCCGACGCCAGTTCAGAACACGAGAAATTACAATGTTGACTGCCCTTTTGCAAAGACAAATGTTCAGCGAGCGGAAATTGTTGACCTGAAAGCGACTCTGCCCACACGCGAGCATGAGACGCTTGCGTCGTTGTTATCCTGACTGACACAATATCGTCAAACGGCTGCCCCAAGGGATCAACAAGCATACCCGGCCGGCTGCCGATGTCCACCATTCGCAAGCGGGAACCACACGGATCGACACGGAACTCCAGCGGCGTGGATAGACTCTGCCGGTAGCAGGGTGTTCCCTCAAGGACTGCGAAGCAACGACGAAGCTCAGGATCAACCCAAATCATCGTGCCGCGCAGGCTGCACGAAACAGCCCATGAGCCAGCTATAGGGCTCTTCAATCGGACACGTATTGACACCTCATCCTGTACGATGTCCGCCGAGGCAATGCGCAGCGTGTCATTTCTACCAGCGGTTATGACGGCCGAGTCCGAGTCGCCAAGCAGAAACCGACTTCGGTCAATCATTAGACGCAGCACGGGCCGCTGCTCAACGGTCTGGTGATCGAGGAGTCGGGCCGCCATGGTGATCGTAGCTGGACCCGCTGCAATAAGGGGCGAGCCCGGAATGTCAACGGTCATCAATGTGGATGCCGGCTCGACCTCAATGATAGCCGAGTCTTCATAGACGGTCCCCGCCGAGTCAACCAACCGAAGCACAACAACGTGGCTGGTCACAGTGTCATACTCCGCGTTCACGCGCACGGACCACAACTGTCCGGGCTCGATGATCAAAGGTCCGGTGCCTGTCAGGAGGGAGGTCCGACGACTATTCGCGCCAGCCGACGACTGCAACAGTAGAACACTGTCAAGCCGGGCTCTTGCCTTTCCTGTGTTCGCGATCTCCATCAGTATGGGCTCGGTGACGCACGAACGCACGCGGAGAGCCGCGCTCACTCGAGGGACCGGACGTGCCACGGGTATTGGTACGCCGACGCCGAGCAACCGGAACTGGGAAATCGCACGCTGGCCTTCCATGGCTGCATTCGTTTCGATTTCTATCGTACAGATATGCTGTCCAAGTCTTGACGGCATGAATGACACCATATCCCTCAGCGTGGACTTCTTGGTAAGGATGCCGGGTGCAAGGTTCCTAAGGGTTACCGGTATGACAAAGGCGGCCGAGTCCGGTCCGATGATGGCCACCCTGGTGACCCTAAGATCCGTGTTTCCACCGCCAAAACCGGTAGCCGCTAACTCAGCAAGACTGTCGCGTGACGTTCCGATAACAACTGAATCAAAATCGATGTCCTTGACCGAAATGTCCGGCATGACGCCGACACCACGAAACTCGACACTCACTGGAGCGTGCGACTTCCAGTCAACCTCGACCGGAAGAATGTAATTCATTGTATCGCGCGTCGCAGGACGGAACGAAGCCCTGATCTCGATCGAGTCTCCGGCGCCGAGACGAGCCCCCTTTACCAGAGCGTTCGAGGTGACGGTGAGTCCCCCTGGAGTAGTTGAAAGATCTGCCCGAACAACGCACCAGCCGTCGCCGGAATTGGCAAGTCGAACGATCGTGTCGTTCGTACTGCCTACAAAACGCTCCTTCCAGTCAACGATCAGCGGAGTAACAGTTGGGCTGACTCCGCGCGCTCGGCACACGAGTACTGCTCCCGTATTGACATTCCCCACAACGGAATCTGTGCGTTCGGCCGGACCGCGCTGGCGGGCCACATAGCACACGCTCACCCAGAGGGTATCACCAGCTGGAATTGATCGGGGTAATCCAAGCGAGGCGGTATCAAGGACAAAATTAGTATCAAGTTTTGAAGTGATCAGCTGCTGGGCGTCAACTTGACGGTCCCCATCGTTGATGATGGCAACCCGACCACATGCCGTGTCCCCAATGCGGACGTCTCCGAGATCAAGAGTGTCACCCGCAAGGCTAAGCCCCCGCCGCGATCTCACATAAAACGTCTTGGTTTCTCCACACTTCATCCTGAGAGTGATCGCGGCAACCATCGCCGCGGTGTCTGCCCACTGGGTTGCACAGATAGTGACGAGAGCCGAATCTCGTGGACGTATAACGAAGCCCCCGGTCGGTTTGGTCACAACGATTCTCTGATTCCCCTGGCGGTCAATTCCCTGGATCGACACCGGGGTTGAATCACGATTTCGGATCACCACTGTCGTGCAGCGCTCGATCCCACGGTCCGTCTGAATCACAACATCACGTTGCACCTCGATGTCTGGAGCATCGTATCGATACAGCCACTCTCTGCCGTTGCCACGGTCATCATAGGCATGGATGACGATCTGGGCGTCTTTCGATCGATCTCGCACAGCGGCATCAAAGGTCACCGAGCCTGCAGGATCGATTGGCTTGGAAATAGTCCATGAATAATTGAACGTCGAACCAGTGATCACTTCAACATCCGAGAGCCGAGCCGTGTCGCTTGATACATCCACGATCCGCCCCTTGACGGTACCGCAGTCCTGCGTTAGTTCATAGATAGGGGGCGAGGAGTCTCGCCTGCGTATGGGATCGAAGGCCAAACCAACAAGATTGGCATAGGAATCGGCTTCTGAGGTCCCATACATCACGGCACTAAAAGACCCTGAATCACAGCGCATCAGATAAGCCCCCTCCTGCATCAGGATTTGCGCCCAGTGCAGGGTAGTGCCCGGCACCACCTGAATATTCAAGAGGGGTGCCATCGCCGCGGCCCGTCGTGAGCCGATCATCAGCGATGGCAAGGCCTCCGGGGTGGCGATCACGTTGAGGTAATATCGCAGCGTCTGTGGTGGCGTTGTCCGAATAGGTTCTAGCGTTGGGAATCGGAACAGGGCCTCATTGACAAACTGCTCTACCGGAGGGGTGATGACCATCGCCGGATCACAGACACCACGACTTGTCGTTCGACTCGCCATGTGTTGCACCATGAAGAACGGCTCTGACGACGTCCAGGAAGCAGCCTCAGCAATACTCGTATCGATGTAACTCCCAATCGATGGCATTGTCCACGTCCGCGACCGCGTGCGCGTCGTCATCGTGATCTGCTGATTTGGCCGAGAGGCCATAAATCGATACACATCAGCACTCTCGGTCGAAAGGAACGGGGCTGTCGCAAAGGTCTTTCCCCACTTCGTCACTGGCGGCAACTGTTCGACCAGGTGGTCTTTCGAAAGGTCCCGGCTTGTGGGTACGCTCGTGCGCATATGCCCGGAGATCACCGCCACCGGCTTTGACGAGGAGATCGATGAACCCGTGAGATCGTCATTTCCGATAGTGGTCGTCGTTGCCTGCACCAAGTAGCATTCACCCCGGTTCAACACAAACCTGAACGGAACATTTGCAGGTCGGCCCTGAAAGGTGGTAGCGGCTGGAATGACTTCCACATTCGTTCCATCCTCAACGGCCATGATCATAAACTCTCCGCTCCTGAGCTTTGCGCTCGTGGGATTGGCGGTAGCCGCGTATCGATCAGACGGCCTGTTGATGCTGTAGTATTGCGTGCCAAGATGACGGATGGGAATCGCGCAGTAACTATCGGTAGAGCGCAGTAGGGTGTTGAGCGCATAGACGACGATCGGCACATCAGATGTGATGAAGACTGCCTTCTGCATCGGATACTCCGAGGCCGAATTCATGTTATAGACGTGCATTGTCTCTACATGGACCGAATAGGCAGGAACATTCACCACCTTCACGCCCCCAAACATGGACTCTATCGTCACGGTAGCATCGTTCTGCGACGAAATGAAGATCTGAAGTCGGGGATCAACGCCGACCTCTAGTAACTCATTCTGCATGAAGCCGACTACAAACGATGTGCCCTCAAGGGACGAAGATCCTCGTCGGGGAAGCACACGCTCGACCTGGGCTGCCAGCTGCAGTCCGAAAAACAGGATCAGGGTCGTGACGATGAGGGGGCGTTGCTTCACATCGCGTCGATGTTACGGCAAATCGACGTCTAGCGCAACAAGGAACGACGATGCGGCACCGGAAGGTATCGGGGACGGTCCTGCGGAACAACCATGCCCGGGATCTGAAACTCACCTTCACGATCCCGCACCAGGCGCTCTGGATGATTCTCCCCGCTGACACCGCCAAGCCAGTAGACGTCCGTCACAGCATCTCTGACAATGCGTGCATCGATGGTGTCCGCGGCGACCTTGGCCAGCCCCTTTCGCTGACCTGATTCCTGTCGGTATGTGATACTCACGGACTGTCCAATGGCGCGCAGCGTCCGCGACGAGTCGGCTTCGAAGGACATGATGATCTTATCGCCCCCTATCTGGTCAAACCTGACAGGAAGCAACGAATCAGAGCGGGAAAGAAGGATTGCATTGCCACTGCCCACAACCCTGCGAAGGTGCCGATCCGAGGATTCGGCTTCGATGTTTGTTGCCTGAAGGATCGACGAATCGGACCAGACCACCGGCGACAGCTCGAGAAGGATCCTGCCGCTTTGATCATCGTATCTGAGTTTACCGGAGCGTGAGGCCGTCGATCCTCGCACCATGAGTACAGTACCCAGTGCGGTCATACCAGACGAGTCGGTTTCGCTCTGAGAGGCAGTCAGCAGCGTGTCCGCGCTGATAAAGGTCGTATCGGCAGACCCCGGCGTGTCCTGTGACCATGACCATGCACGCGCCTGGCCGACCAACTCCATGATGCCAGCAGCTGCGTCACGGCGTGCCCTCATTCCGCTGAACCAAGATCCCTGGACGGTGTCATGGATGTGAACGTTACCCCGCGCGAGCATGGTGTCGCGCTGACGGTCGTAATCTAGGGAGTCGCACCAAAGTCGGATGGTATCGTCAATGGCGTGGACCTCGCGCAGGAAACGAGCTCGTTTGGACCGCATATCGTAACTGCCAATCTGGCTGACGATGACGGTCTTGGCCTGCTGGAGGCGGATACCACGCACGGCATGCGCCGTCGAGGTTGCTCCGTCATAGTTGATCTCAGGAGCTGAGATCGTAAGATCAGCCTGACGTATCACTACCGATCCGCGAAGTTCTACCGTGTTGCGCAGTACATCCTGAACAACTTTTTCGCACCGCCCTGTCACGTTTCCTTGTCGAAAACGCACATTGCCAATAAACGTTCTCAGCGACGACTCAACGGAGCCAGAACCAAGAAGACTGTCGGCATGCTCCAGGACGATCGGGATCTCGGGCCCGACGCCCTGTTGCGCTGAGGCTCGGAGCACAAAGCCTAAGACAAGGGTAACGCTAAAGATGAATCGTATCATACCACCCAAAACTACGCCGCATGGCAACATGCAGGCTGCGAGCCGTAGTTTTGCGCCACAATTCTCACACCGAGGTACTGTGCACGACGTAGGACTACTCCCCAGAGAGCGCGCTGTGATTGCCGCCGTCATCCGCAAGGGGGCGGATCCGGCCATCGTTGAGGAGCACCTTGACGAGCTTGAGATGCTGCTCGACACCGCCGGTGCCGATGCCTTGCAGCGTCTTACCCAGGAGCGCGAGCGTCCGGACATCTCGACAGCGCTCGGCAAAGGCAAGGTCGAAGAGCTGAAGGAACTCGTTGACAGCTCAAATGCCACCTCAGTGGTCTTTGATGACGAACTCTCTCCAGCCCAGGTCCGCAACCTTGAAGAGGCCCTGAAGGTCAAGGTTCTGGATCGCAGCGGCGTGATCCTGGACATCTTCGCTGCTCACGCCAGGACGGTTGAAGCCAGAACACAGGTCGAACTGGCCCAGCTGGAATATCTGCTGCCACGTCTCACCCGAATGTGGACGCACCTTTCGAAGCAGTTTGGCGGAATCGGCACCAAAGGTCCCGGAGAGACGCAGATTGAAACCGACCGACGCATGTACAGAACCCGTATGCAGCGGCTTCGTGAAAAGCTCCGTGAGATCGATGTCCAGCGTGTGGTGCAGCGGAAAGGCCGAGAAGGCCTCCCCCGCTTTGCCCTGGTCGGTTATACCAATGCCGGCAAATCGTCACTAATGCGTGTGCTGACAAAGGCGGACGTCTACGTGAAGGACCAGCTTTTTGCTACGCTCGATACAACCGTTCGCGGCCTGGCGCTACCTTCGGGTCAAAAGGCCTTGATCTCTGATACGGTTGGATTCATCCGCAAGCTGCCCGCGCAGCTTGTGGCATCATTCCGATCAACTCTGAATGAGACGCTCGAAGCGGACATCCTGCTCCACGTGGTAGATATCAGCAATCCACATTATCGCGAGCACATGGCTGTAGTCGAGCAGACGCTCAATGATCTGGGAGCCAGCGACACACCGGTGATCGTGGTGTTCAATAAAATCGACGTCCTTAGCGACTCGGCAACGATGGATGATGCTGAAGCAGAAAGTCCGGGTTGTGTTTTCGTTAGCGCCCAACGCGGCGTCAACATCGAGAGGCTTCTACACGTGATGCAGACAACCTACGAGGAGTCTGCCATTCTGCGTCTCTTGCGCATTCCATATGAGGAGATGAATATCGTGGCCCGACTCTATTCGGAGGTAGAGGTTCTGCAACGAAGCGATGAAGATTCTGCAGTATTATTGTCCGTGCGTGTTCCAGCCGACCAGCTCGCCCCGTTCATGGCGCGCTACCGCAGGTACGTGACCACCGAAGCTCCTTTACCCTCCACCCTTAGTTGAGTCCTCTATTATGGCAGCCCTTTGGATTCTGGCACTGATCGTCATCACCTACGTAGTGACCATCGTTGTGATCTACGTTGGCCAGGAGGTTCATGCTCTTGCGGCAGCAGTGCTGCTTTTACTGTGCGGATATGGTGCCTTCAAGCTCTTCCAGGCGCGCCTTACGCGACTGTGATCATTCATCAGCGACCAGTTTTTACGTGCTTCGACGACTGACCATCAAGAGCTTCGCGCTTATTGACTCCATCGACCTCGAGTTTCATCCGGGCATGACGACTCTGCTGGGTGAGACGGGCGCCGGCAAGTCGATCATTATCGACGCTCTATCGGCGGCGATGGGTGAACGTGTGTCGTCGGACCTTGTTCGCAAAGGGGCTCGCAAGTGTGTCGTCGAAGCAACGTTTGATGTCAGGCCCGACTCATCCGTTTCGGATTTCATTCGAACGAATGAACTTGACTGGCAATCGGATGAGCTCGTGCTCCGCAGAGAAATTCCCGCCAATGGGGCCTCACGGTGCTTTGTCAATGACACCCCTGCACAGGTAGCCGTGGTGCGACAACTTTCTTCTCTGCTCATTGATGTCCACGGGCAACATGACACGCACGGCCTGATGTCGGTATCGAACCACCTTGACGCCTTTGACGCCTATGCGTTGGAATCGAATGATATCCGCTCGCTCATGACCATGCGCTGGGCTGAAGTCAGCCAGGCTCGCAAACGACGTGACGACCTCATGCTGCGCTCACTCGATGCCGATGCCGACCGGGCACGACTTCAGTTCATTCACGACGAAATCGCTGGTGTTGGTCCACAACCCGATGAAGATGAGCGCATCAGTGCTGACCTCCGCCGAATCGAGGCCGGAGAACACGTCGTCGGCCTTGCAACGTCAATTCAGCAGAATCTTTACTCTGGCGATGTTTCAGCCTACGATCAGCTTCGTCAGGCTCTCGAGGCCATTCGGGAACTTGTCCGGTATGACCCGACCATGGACGGCGTTGCCGCTGAGCTCGAATCAGCGCTCATCATCTGTAAAGAGGCGGCCGCAAGTGTGGGTGCACTTGCCGATGCCGACGACCGTGACCCTCAGCGACTCGAAGACCTGCGTCAACGTCAGGCAGCACTGCAACGTCTTGCACGCAAATACGGTTCACTCGACTTGGCTATCGCAAAACTTCAGGTGGTTGCCAGCGAGCTCCATGAGGTGGAGAACCTCGATGAAGTTCTGCGTGAGGCCGATCTATTCGCCCAGAATGCCGAGCAACTGGCTCGTAGTCACGCCGAATCGATCAGTTCGCAGCGTCATGCCGCTGCGCCAGCCTTTGCAGACCATGTAGTCGGAAGCCTTCGCGAGATGGGCATGCCCTCTGCGCAGTTTGACGTTGCCGTTCAGCCTTCTGAACTTGGCCCGACGGGTTGCGATCACGTCGAGTTCCTCTTTGCAGCCAACACCGGGGAACCACTCCGCCCCCTTGCACGCATTGCTTCGGGAGGAGAGCTCTCGCGAGTGATGCTTGCCCTGAAGCGCGCTCTGCTGCAGCGGATACCAACGGGGACAGTCGTACTTGATGAGATTGATACAGGTATCAGCGGACGTGTTGCCCGCACCGTGGGTCAGGTTATGCAACAGATCAGTACCAGCCAGCAGGTGATCTGCATCACACACCTGGCTCAGATCGCCTCGCTGTCTGATCACTTCATCCGCGTGACAAAGTCTGCCGAGAACGGCACCACGACTGTGACAGCTTGCACCATAGAGGCCGAACAGGCCCAGATTGATGTTGCCCAGCTCATCAGCGGAACCGATGTTACCGATGCGGCCCTGGTGGGTGCTCAGGAGCTCATGCAGCGACCAGTTGAGTCCACCCGTCGTTCCAGGAAGGGGGTCTAACGGACCTATGGACCTTTTCACTGATCCAAGCTCATCGCCGGCCTACAACCGCCGCAGCCTAAGCGCCGACGAGCTGCAGATGAGGATCCTTGATCGTGGCGATGCCATCGCCATGAATCGCATCCTCGATGCCTATGAAATGGCTCGCTCCGTCCATGCTGAGCAGGTGCGTAATGACGGAACACCATACTTCGACCACCTCGCCCGCACAGTTCTGATCCTTATGGATGAGCTCCGCACGTATGACTCGGATCTGATCATCGCTGGTTTTCTGCACGATGTTCTGGAAGACTCCCGCACGGTCACTCGGGAAGTACTGGAGTACAATTTCGGATCGTACGTTGCCTATGTGGTTGACACCCTCACTAAGGATCTCGACTCGGCAAAATCGGACCCTGATCGTATTGATGTTTACTATGCTGACCGTCTTCGACGTGCCAGCGATGACTGTCTGCTGATCAAGCTCGCAGCCCGTCTTGACAACTTTAGATGTCTATCGTTCAATCTCAAAAAGAACCCCTTGGTGTACGTTTCCAACACCTTGCAGCGATATGTCCCTATCGCCGAGACATCGCCAAATGAGCGTCTACAAAGGATTGCCGCCATGCTCCGTCATGAATCCAACACTGTTCTTGGATAACGACCGGCCATGACGCACCAAGAGCTCCTCGATGCGGCTCTCGAAGCCGCATTTCAGGCCGGTGAGATCCTGCGCACTGGCTTCGGCTCAGCAGGCAGTGTGACGTCCAAGGAAGGTCGCCATAACCTGGTCACGGAGTTTGATCACGCCAGTGAAGCTCGCATTCTTGAAGTTCTACGAGAGCGCACCCCCGCGGCAGCAATCCTAACGGAGGAAAGTGGAGTGCATCATGGTTCGGATGATGTAACCTGGGTTGTCGACCCCCTCGATGGCACCGTGAATTTCGCACATGGCATTCCGATCTTCTGCGTGTCGATCGCTGCCGTTGTGCGCGAAACGATTGTCTGTGGGGCTATCCATCAGCCCCTTCTCAATGAGACGTTCACTGCCATCATTGATCGGGGAAGCTATCTCAACGGAAGACGCCTCCATGTCTCGGCCACCCCGACGCTCAATGACAGCATCCTGGTGACGGGGTTCCCCTATAACGTCGAACACAATCCTGGACGTTGCATCGATCAGTTTGCATCGATCGTCGGCAAGGGGCTTCCGGTGCGTCGCCTCGGCAGCGCAGCTCTGGACCTTGCCTATGTTGCTGACGGACGTTTTGACGGATTCTGGGAGGTTGCTCTGCAGCCTTGGGATATGGCGGCGGGTGTGTTGATCGTCACCGAAGCAGGAGGAAAAGTTACCCACTATTCTGGCCGGTCGTTTTATCTCGGTACGGACTCGATCGTAGCAACCAATGGTACCATTCACTCCGAGCTCGTACACGCTCTCGAGGTAAGTCCATGACTGTCCTCCATATGAGCGGTGCCGGCAACCGCTTTCTTGTGATCGATGATCGTGATCAGCGCCATGAAGAAGTGTTCACTCCGGACAGAATCGTACGATCTATCCACGAGAACGCACGAGCCGATGGGGCGAGCATCGAGGGCTTGCTGCGCATTCGGCAGATCGGCTCGGCTCGCGTTGAGGCCGAATTCTACAATCCCGATGGGAGTCGCGGGATGCTGTGCGGCAACGGCGCCCGTTGCGTGGTGCGGTATGCGACTGACCACGGGCTGCGCGCGCAGGAGTCGATTACCTGTCTCTTCAACGGCGTCCTCTACTCGGCACGCGTCTACGAAGACGGCACGGTTGGCATTCAACTCCCGACGCCTCTGCAGATGCGCTACTTTGCTCCGGGAAGCCTTGAGTCGGTTGATGCACAGGTCTGGTATGTCGATGTTCATAGTGACCATGCCGTTATCATTGCCCCACACGAAGCGTCGGCCCCGGTCGTCGCCCAGCTTCGTCATCACCCCGACTTTCCTCGGGGCGTCAACGTGAACATGATGTGCATCACTGATCCACAGACGATCTCGCTGGCAACATTCGAACGTGGGGTAGAAGCTATCACCGGGGCCTGCGGAACCGGAGCAGTCAGTGCGGCTGTAACCATGTGGATGCGCGATCCATCACACACCCAGTTTACAGTTATTCCCCCGAGCGGCCGACCGCTCAGTGTTACGATCTTTGCCCACGCGGGCCACATCGAATCCATCGAACTGCGCGGAGACGCCGTCTATGACAATTGCTGAACATATCGAATCGATCTATCCATGGATGGTCGAAACGCGTCGTCATATCCACCGTCATCCCGAACTCTCGTTTCAAGAGTTTGAAACGGCGGACTTTATCTGCCAGACGTTAGCCGATCTTGGAGTTGAGCACCGACGCATCGCCACCACCGGGGTCGTAGCTCAAATTGGCTCCGGTGATCGGTGCGTTGCTCTGCGCGCAGATATCGACGCGCTGCCGATCGTAGAAGAGACCGGACTTGACTATGCGTCAACGCGGCCGGGCGTTATGCATGCCTGCGGACACGATACCCACACGACCATGCTGCTTGCCACGGCGCGGGTCCTCAATGAACGTCGAAACGATCTCGGTGGGGTTGTCAAACTGCTATTCCAGCCCGGCGAAGAGATGGTACCCGGCGGTGCCAGCATCATGATATCCGAGGGGGCACTTCGGGACCCCGCACCGGAGATGATCTTCGGTCAGCATATTGATCCGCAAGCCCCGTACGGTAAGGTCTCCTTCGTATCCGGACCCATGCTGGCTTCGGCCGATGAGCTTCACTGGACTATCCGGGGCTTTGGTGCCCACGCGGCACAGCCACATCTCGGACGTGACCCGATCATGGCCGCCACTGGACTGGTGCATCACCTGCAGTCGCTTATCACCAAGCGGCGCAACCCGCTAGATCCGGGCGTGATGACCGTCACCAGCATCCATGGAGGCTCGGCCACCAACATCATCCCGGACGTTGTCGAGATGAAGGGTACACTCAGATCCTTCGATACGACATGGAGAGAGCTGGCATGGGCATTTCTTACAGAACAGACACAGGCATACTGCGCCCTCCATGGATGCGAGGGATCCCTAGAAATTTCAAAGGGTTACCCGCCACTCATAAACCATGCATCGGCAGTAGAAAGGGCTCGCGTCGTGGCATGCGAGGTCATAGGTGCGGGGAACGTCCTCGACTTTGAACCAAAGATGTGGGCCGAGGACTTTGCTTACTACGCCCAGCACGTTCCAGCCTGTTTCTGGATGCTCGGTGGACGTCCCGTCGAGTCCGCCTCAATGCCCGGACTTCATAACCCCCGCTTTGCCCCAGAAGAGCGTGCCATGACGATCGGAGCGGCGCTGTTAGCCGAAACGGCAATGCGGTACTTCAACGACTGACCGCCCGCCGTGCTGATCCGCTCAGGCAAGCCCCTTGTCTGATGGGGCAGATCGAAGAGTAAAGACGGTTACCTCGGGCGCAATTCCAATACGAAGGGGAGGCCCGACGGTGCCAATTCCCCGATTGACATACAGCTGCTGACGACCCTTGGTGTAGTGTCCGGCCCACTGTCGATAGATATGCTGCGCAGGACTCCATTCCAAACCAAGCACCTGCACCCCAAACTGTCCGCCGTGCGTGTGGCCTGAGAGCATCACATCGACCGGTGCCTTTTCGACGATTTCTCGATCCCAGAACGTAGGATCATGGGCAAGCAGGATCACCGGCTCATGCGCATCCACACCATCAAGTGCGTCATCAAGTCGTGCATACGTTTGGCGGAATCCTGTGTTGTCAGTCCCAGCGATCACGAGAGAAGCCCCATCGACCCCGATACGGCGATGCTGGTTGATAAGCAGGTCAACACCCATCTGGCGAATGCCGTCAACAAGATGCCGATGCTCTTCCACTGTGTTGTAGTGGTCATGATTTCCCAGTGATGCCATCACGCCATACGGTGCGCGAAGTCGCTCAAGCTCACTAGCGATCAATTGCATCTCACGGGGCTTCTGGTTCACAAAGTCACCAGTGATCACGATAGCATCCGGACGCTCCGATCCGATGATCCGGCGGACCTCCTGGAAGGGCCGATGATCCGGGAACGACCCGGCATGGATATCTGATATCTGCACGATGCGGAAACCGTCCAAAGCACGTGGTAGTTTTTCAAGGATGAGTTCTTGCCGGTATATCTGGAAATCGTAAAGCGTACTCCACATTCCCCTTCCGACGATCACGAACGGAACGGCCGACATCGACCACGCCGCCGTTCCAAGAAACTCGCGCCGGGATCGAGACGGCGCCTTAGCACCACTGGTTGCGGGTGCCGGCAGATCCGGGGATAGACTCGAAGGCGAGGATGGCACCTTCCTGGGCCCCAGTCGATGGAGCAACGCCCTGCCCCCTCGAATGACATCGCGCCCTAGCAGTATCAATGCGATACCAAACTTTGGCAGGTACCAGAAGGAGATCAGCCCCATGATGGTAACGTCAACCCCATCAACGCGAAAGAAATGACGCCGAACAAGCATGCTAGCCAGTCCCAGGAATACGATTAGCGCTGCCCCCCAGGGAACTCGATACCACCAGGAACGCAAGTGTCGCCGTCGCGCGAAAGACGTCCAGTGGGAAAGTACATATGTGTCGACAAGCAGAAGCACGGTGCCAAGTGTGACACCGAAGAGCAACATATTCGGTTGTTGATTCATCCCGTCTGGGCTGGGTCGGCTTCAGGCCGTAATTGGAGGAACAATGCCTCGGCTTCGGCGATCAATGTCTGACCGTCTGCCGAGCGAACCTCTCCTCTGACGAACTGCTTGCGTCCTTGTTGCGTGTCGATCCATGCACGTATCTCATGCTGTTCACCAATACGCATCGGACGTCTGAAATTCACAAGGAGGCGCGCCGTCGGAGCGCGAATACCGGCCGAGCTGAGGGTCTTTCCCATTGCCTCATCAAGGAGCAGGGAGACGAATCCACCATGCGTGGTGCCAAGCGCTCCCTGCATACGTTCATCGGGAGTGACCCACGTTCGAACGATGCGATCACGTCGGTTCCGAATGAAGGTTAGTCGAAATGAATAGGGATTGGCCTGACCGCATCCAACGCAGTGGTTGTCCGGTTTCGGTCGCAGGATCTGCAGATCATCGCCGTCGGCAAGGGGCGTCAGGGGAACAATCGCGGATGATCCTGGAACGCGGTACGCGGCGTACGGCCCCCAGGGCTCAATATGCCGGGCAATGTCAACTGCGACATGTGGGACGAGTCGACCTCGCTCGCCAACCGGTGCCCAGTGGTAGAGCACGCCATCAGCCGAGTACGAGAGCTTTTCAGGTGCGAATGCCGATGACAATGAGTGCGCAAAATCGAGTCGGCCATCGTGATACCCCGTGTATACGATCGGCGTGTCCTGCACCCGCAGGTAGTTCATCTCCTCACCGCAGCGGGAGACATAGGGGTACTCCGGGTAGTCTGGGTTCGCGGTAGGGGCAAGGCGACGAAAAAAGAAATCGAGAAACCACGGGTCATCTTGAACAACTCCATCGAGCGTGAGCACGCCTCGCGTGTCGAGCTCGTAGTAGTATTCACGGGTGACCATGATCACCTACATACGCTCCGGCGTCGAAACGCCCAGGATGAGCAACCCATTACGCATAGCCCTGCGCGTAACGTCAGCCAGCAACAGACGGGCAGACTCGACAGCGGGCTCAGCACCCAGGATGCGGCAATCATGATAGAAGTTGTGGTAGGCGCCGGCCAGATCTCGCAGGTACTCTGCGATGACGTGAGCCTCAAGATTCTCACATGCACGTTCAACGGTCGAGCGCATACGTGAGAGCTGGGCAATGAGTTCGATCTCGCGTTGGTGCTCGAGAACGGATAGATCCGCGTCATGGTCCAAGGCAAGCCCCTTTTCTTCGGCCTTGCGCAGAATCGAGCATACACGCGCGTGCGCATACTGCAGGTAGAAGACCGGATTCTTGTCGCCTTCTTCTTTGGCCAGACCGAGGTCAAACTCCAGATGCGTGCCGACAGCACGCATGATGAAGAAGAACCGGACAACGTCCGCCCCCACCTCATCGATCAGATCATCCAGAGTGAACGACTTACCACTCCTCTTGGAGAACTTGACGATCTCGCCGTTCTCGACGAATGTGACCATCTGGTGGATGACCACGCGCACACGATCGGTGTCAAAACCGAGGGCCTTGACACCTGCAAGCACATCAGGGACGGTGGCGATGTGGTCAGCGCCGAAAATGTCGATAACAACGTCAAAGCCCCGTTCAAGCTTGTCGCGGTGATAGGCAATATCAGGCAGCCGATAGGTTGGCTCGCCGGAGGATTTGACGATGACCTTGTCTTGTTGGTTACCAAGCTCAGTCAGGGCAAGCCATGTTGCGCCGTCCTTTTCATAGACCAAGCCGCGCTCGCGAAGAGCATCGATCGTGCCCGTTACCTTACCACTCGTATACAGTGAATCCTCATTGTAGTACACGTCATGGTGAATATTCAGTGCCTCGAGGGTCTTCTTGATCGACGCAAAACACCATTCTTCACCAGCCTTACGACAGAGGCTGAGTGCATCTTCTTCCGTCATTTCCCGAACCGACTCTGCCTGATGCGCGGCGATCGACGTTGCGATCTCACCGATGTATTCTCCGTGATACCCGTCTTCCGGAAAGGAGATCTCCGTGTTACCAAGAGCATGCTGCAGACGCACGTAGATGCTACGTCCGAGCATATTCATCTGGTTGCCTGCATTGTTGAAGTAGTACTCGCGCGTGACCTGGTAACCATTCCAGGCATACAGGTTGGCGATCGTGTCACCCACGGCACAGTTTCGCCCATGGCCGGCATGAAGGGGGCCCGTAGGATTGGCACTAACGTACTCGATATTCATTGTGCGGCCTGCACCGGCGTCCGACCTTCCGATACCCTCAGCAAGCAGGTCCAGGTCGCGTAGCATAGCTCGGTACACCGCCGGACGAAACGTGACATTGATGAATCCTGGACCAGCCACAACCACCGACTCCACTAGCTCTGATGGCTGAACTCCATCAACGATCTCCTGCGCCAGCGCACGTGGCTGCTTGCCAAGGCGCTTGGCATGCATCATCGCGATGTTCGTGGAGAGGTGCCCCTGACCTTCCTGCTTTGGAACGCCGAACGGAATGGCCCCCTCGATCTCCAGTCCTACCGAGGAGGCTGCACGCCGCAGCTCATCCTCAATGTATCGGTGCATCATGCCACAGCAGCCCTTCTCGTCGGAATAGTCGTGGCCTTTGGCGCGCCTGCTGGAGTGAGCGTATAGGCCTTGGCATCGCCCCAAAGGCGTTCCAGCTTATAGAATTCGCGGGCTGAGCCAAGCATAACGTGAACAACGACATCAAAGTAGTCCAGGATAACCCACGTAGAGGTACCCTTGCCCTCGTGATTTGGGTACCCGAAGCCCATTGTCTTTAGGGTGTACTCAATGCTGTCCGTCACAGCTTTGATCTGAGCTTCACTG
Source organism: uncultured Melioribacter sp. (assembly GCA_964393485.1). Lineage (GTDB taxonomy): Bacteria > Bacteroidota > Ignavibacteria > Kapaibacteriales > Kapaibacteriaceae > UBA10438. The sequence continues at coordinate 36,240 of CAYMTW010000005.1, forward strand.
TCCACCGTCACGATGACGAAGAAGTCAGCAGGCGGGGTATCAAGTGCTGTCAAGTCGAGTACAAGGATGTCATGCGCCTGCTTTTCCTGAGCCAGTCTGGCGCAAAGAACGGCTCTGCCTTTGGTGCTGCGGGGTTTCACGAGTATGGGTGTGGTTTTGGGTGTGAGATTTCAGGTTTCAGGTTTCAGTCGCGGAAGGGTTCGAGTTTGCCGAGATCAGAGCCCAGGATAACGGAAGCTTTCAAGAATCGCAGTGAATCAATTTCAGCAACAACCATGGAGTCAGCAATTCCGAGGACCTTGGCCACCTTCAGTGCTGACTGGCGATCGCCAACGCGGTCGATGACCGTTGTCCGGCGGGGCCGTTCGTCAGATGTCGAAATTTCGACAACGTCAAAGCCTCGCTTGCGAAAGAAGTCTAGAGTTGCCTTACCTGCCCCCTTGCGACCCGAGGCATTGACGACCTCCAGCTGGATGGCACTGCGGGGGTCATTCTCGTCTGTGAGGGGTGAAATCGGCGGGTGAAACAGCCGCCACACCAACGAACCGACAAGTACAAGGACTGCGCAGGCCCCCACGCCGACGATGGACCAGCCGACAAGTCGGGCTCCTCCTCCGCCAAATGAGCGCCCAAAAATCTTCATGCCATTGATTGCCAATCCATGTATTGTGCGGAAAGGGCGGGATTCGAACCCGCGGTACCGTTGCCGGCACACACGCTTTCCAGGCGTGCCAATTCAACCACTCTTGCACCTTTCCGAGAGGGCGCAATATACGGAGAAGGCATCTGACGGACTGGAAATCGTTTGGACTCATCGGCATGGTCGAAAACCATCCAAGATGTTTCACTTGCGAATCAACAATTCGTACATTTGTCGGTTGCAAAAGTGGGTACTTACCGACCTCTAAACCTTCGCATGAATCGGCGTTCCTTCGTCACATCAATCGCATCAACCGCCACGGCAATTGCCGCTGGTGTGGCCGTGCCGTCGGTGGTACGAGCAGGCAGTGGCATCCCCATGTCTCGAGTCCTACCGAAGGGAATCCGCGCAGGCTCCACAGTCGGAATCGTATGCCCAGCCAGCGGTGCAACCATGCAGGATGTAAGTGATTTCGCGGCCCTCTGCCGCGAATGGGGCGTCAAGGTCAAGCTCGGCAAGAACATCTCCCGGCGTAGCGGATATCTTTCGGCACCGGATGAGGACCGAGCGAGTGAACTCATGGGGTTCATCGAAGATCCGGAAGTCGATGCCGTGATCTGCGCCCGAGGGGGCTATGGGGTGATGCGAATTTTGCCGATGCTGGACTTCACGTCAATCCGCCAGGCGGGCAAGATCATCATGGGCTTCAGTGATATCACGGCCTTGCTGATCGCAGCTCATCAACTCAGCGGCATCGTCACGTTCCACGGCCCGGTGGCTTCCTCCACATTTGACCCTTTCACGGTCCAGTCTTTACAGGATGTCGTCCTGACGGAGTCGGGATCCAATCTGACAACCTTCAGCAATACGCGCCTGACCGTCATCAACGAGGGCGTTGCGCAGGGACATCTCACCGGCGGCAATTTGGCGCTGGTTGTCAGTACGCTCGGGACGAAGTTTGAAATCGACACGATGGACGCCATCCTCTTCCTGGAGGAGATAAACGAAGAACCGTTTCGAGTGGATCGAATGCTGACGCAACTCTGGCTTGCCGGGAAACTTCAGTCGGCCAAAGCAATTGCGCTCGGGAATTTCCGCGACTGCGAAGCTCGAGGAACGTCGATAACCGGTCCATCGTTCACTCTGAGCCAGGTCTTTGAGGAGCGCCTTGCCTCTCTTGGTGTGCCCGTGGTTTACGGATTGCCGTTCGGTCACGTCAGAAGTAAGCTCACGCTTCCCCTCGGTGTAAACGCCGAGCTAGATGCTACTGCACGAACATTTCGAGTACTTGAACCAGCCGTCGTGTAAGACCCGGCTGTAACCAATCCAGACATTTCCCAGTCTTTCTGTGTCGAGCCGCATGAACCTAACGTACAACCTTCGAGGAATGAACATGCAGAACCTCCGTACGGCCCTAATTGCCGCGGTTGTTGTCATGGCTTCTGCCATGTCTGTTTCCGCTCAGTCCATCAGCGTCTATGGTGTCAACACCCTGGCATTCCCGAAAATCTCGGTGGACTACATCGCCTTTGATGCAACGGGCAACCCGATCACCGATCTCGCGGCCCCGGATTTCCGAGTTTCGGAAACTCCCCAAGGGGGCTCGCCAGTTGATCTCACAGCGAGCGTGACACATGACTGCAAGACACTGCAGACCGACCCTGAGGCGAGCATCATCATCATTCTCGACCGCTCACGGTCAATGGATGATGATGTCAACGGCCGAAAGCGCTTCGACTATGCAAAGGATGCCATCAAGGCTTTTGTGAATCAGGTCAAGTTCGTTGGTGAAACACGGGTGTCACTCGTCACATTCTCCGGCACCGTTGAGAATACGGTGGAGTGGGCGAGCTCAGCAAAGCCGATCCTCGATTCGCTGCGCCTCATGAGGGTACTGACAAACACCAACTACGTCCTTCCATTTGAAGATCCCTCCCGGAACATCTACGATCTCTTCAAAAAGCGTCCGGCTAATCTTCCGAAGTACGTTTTCTTTCTCACCGACGGCCACCCCAATCCAGGTATCGATATCGCTTCTTCGACCAAGAGCGAAGCCAAGTTCGTTGCCGATAATACCCAGAAGTTGCTTGCTCAGGGAATCCGCTTCTACAGCATCACAATCCTTGAACCAACCACCTATCCGGTGCTAGAAGATCTGTCGAAAGCAACAGGTGGCAAGTCGATCGTGACAAAGGAAGAACAGCTGGTTGACATCATGCAGTTTCTTGCTTTAGAGACACAGGTCAAGAAGGTGTGTCAGATCTCGTGGGTGTCCCCGTATACGTGTACGGAGCAGGGACGCAGCCGCGTTGCCGGCATCACCATGTTGCGCGGTACAAAGCCTACGACAAATGTCCAGGTGTTCACACCTCCGGCCAGTGTTGCTGGAGTAGAGGTCAGTGATCCAGTGCTGTTTTGTGGCGACCCGGCGCCAAATCAGGCGTCCGTCGCCCTCGTAACACTCACTGCGCGTGGGGCTACTTTTGCGGCAACCGCTCAAACGATACTTCCGTCAACCTACTTCAAAGTTGTCGACTGGAACTTCCCGCTCAATCAGACCAATTTCGCCCCTTTCAATCTTCCTCCGGGCGGCAAGCGGGTCATTAAGGTTCAGTTTACGCAGGGTGCAACGCAGTCGTTCCGCCAGGCTGAACTGGCATTCACAGGATTCCCTTGTCCGCAGAAGATTACGCTGGTCGGCGGTACGGGGGTGGTGTTGCTCCAGTCCCCCGTGGGTGGCGAGCTGTACTCGACATGCGACTCCATTCTCATAAAGTGGGCAGGTGTGCTGCCGACGCAACCGGTGAATCTTGAGTACTCGGATGATGGTGGTGCGACATGGAAGTCGATCAATCCCGCTGCTACCGGTCTTGTATATAAGTGGGTGGCTCCGAAGGCCGGCGTGAACTACAAGGTGCGCGTAAGCGTGTCGCCAGTCCGACAGTTCGCATGGGCTACGCAGCTCGGCGGTTTCGGCAACGAAACGCCAACCTCAGTGGCTGTTGTTCCGAGTGGCGTAAAGGTGCTTGCAACAGGCTTCTTCGAAGGAAACACAAAGTTTGGCAATACCACACAGACCGGCGCTGCTGGCAATATCGACGGATACTTTGTCGAGCTTGATTCAGACGGAAAGATCGTCGATCCATCAAAGGTCCTCCTCCTTGTTGGTACGGCCTCAAACGAGGAGAAGGTCGTTGGATGTGTGGTTGACAACAAGGGCAACTACTACGTTGGGGGATATTTCTCGAGTCCAGCGGTGACATTTGGTCCCTACCTGCCGTCTCGCGGTCCTCTCGACACACGCAACTACTTTCTGTTCAAGTTTGACTCGACCGGACGTCTCGACTGGCAAGTCGGCTCCAAGGGATCAAACACGCAGGGCAGCTACTCGATGCTTACCGACATTGGCCTGCGCTATGATGCTGCAGGCAATGTAGAGGTTATCGCAGCAGGAAAGTTCCAGAGGTATGTTGAAGTGGGACTGAACCGCGCAGGAGCCATCGAACGCTCAGCAGCGTTTCCGAATAATCAGGATCGCGACTTCTACGTGTTGTATGACTCCCAGGGTTACCCACGTTTCTTCAGCGGCACCAAGCCGACCACGGGAACGGGGCTTATCTACCAGAGCAAGACTGCCACAGATCGACTGAACTTCACCTACGAGACGGGAGATTACGTTGGGTCGAAGACCTTTACGCCACCTGATATCACGATCGGCAACAATTCTGGCCCGGGCGCCAAAGACGTCTATGTAACAAAGAACGGCGCGGCGCCAGCCTCCAGTGATCAATCAAAAGCAGTCTTCTCGGTCAAGTCGCCTCAATTGGAGTTCCGGCCTAACAAGGTGACCTTTGCTTCGATCCCGCAGGGCCAGTCCGATACGCGCACGGCGCAGCTCACCAACATTGGGAACTTTGATGTGACGATCAAGAGCGTCACGATCGCCGGTGCCAACGGCGCAGATTTCGCCATCGCCGGCAACCTCGTTGGGCAACTTCTCCAGGCAGGCAAATCGCTTGTTGTCGAGGTGATCTTCAATCCGAAAGGCACCGGCTCACGCACGGCATTGATCGAAGCGATCGGCTCATGTGGATCACCGATCCAACTGTCGCTCGAAGGCGTTAGCACAGCCCCCTGCCTTGTTGAAACGAATGCTTTTGTCGATCAGGGCAAGGTGCCATTGAGCCAACCACGCCAGATGAAGATCACATGCATGTTGAAGAATGTCGGCCCTCTTGCGATCACTGGCAACCTGCAGGTCGTTACTCCAGATCCTGACATCACGGTAACAAACACCGGTGCATTCACCGTAGCACCAGGCGCGTGTCTTGACGTGAACATTGATGTCAAAGCAGCAACACCTGGCGTCAAGCAAATCAAAGTTGGCTACGGGCTACCTCCCGAACTCTGCGGTGATGCCCAGTCAACCATCAAAGTGGAGATCGTCGAACCACGGGTGATCATCGACAGCGTAGATCTTGGCAGAGTGCGCATGCTGACCCCGACGAACGGGACGATCAGCGTTTCAAATCTCAACACCGAGGAAGCGGAGATCGTTTCGATCACGGCCTCCGATCCAGGCAATCCGAACCTCGTCTTTACAATACCCGCACCGCAGAAGCTTGCCCCTGGAGAGGTCGTCAAGATCCCGGTCGTCTATACACCGCAGTCACGTGGCGCACACACGGCCAATGTTGTAGTGGTGATCAAGGGTAAGGAAGGCGCACCACTGACCGGTCAGGCCAAGGGATTTGGCTTCCTGCCGGCCATCAAGGCAACTGGGTACAAGTTCGCACCGTGGACTGTGAGCACGACTTCGCCAGAGCAAGGCAAAGTGGTCATTCAGAATACCGACAGCGAAAGTGCGCTGGTGATCAACGGCGTGTCCTTCGAGAACCCGACGTCGCCGCTGTCATTTGCAGCCAATGTTACGGGATTCCCGATCACGCTGCAGCCTGGCTCTCCAGCGATCGAAATCCCCGTTACCTTTACGCCACAGGTTGTTGGTAACAACACCGTCAGTGTGCGCATTAGCCACGATGCGAAGACCGGTCCTGGGCTAGTTCCACCGTACAGTGACACGATCGTCATTGTAGAGGGCTTGGGCCGTGACCCGTCATCCCTGCAACCCGTGGTGTTCCCCAAGACCCTGACGTGTGCTACTCGTCAGCAGACAATCGACATCACCAACGCCAGCGCACAGTTTGATCTCGTCTGCCAAGCTCCTGCCGGCACAGGAGATGTGGCAGCCTTTTCGCTTGACCAGACAACGGGCTTCACCCTAAGGCCAGGGCAGACGAAGACGATCACTATCACCTTCCAGCCACAGACCATTGGAAGTGCAACTGCTTCCTATGCGATCGTCAACGATCAGAACCTCAAACTCAACATCAGCGTCAGTGGTGAGGGTATAAATACGCCTGTCAACTTCTCCTTCGGAACTATCAACGAAGGAAAGATCGGCCAGGCCGTCAGTACCCCGATCAACGTCTCCTATAACGCCGCCGACTTCGCCGGCGCAACGCCGACGCAGTTCAACCTCACGCTGACGCACGATGCCACATCGATGAAGTTCAAGGGCATCACAGCGCAACAAGCAGGTTGGACGTTCCTTCCGATAGCGACAGTTGGTAGACTCGACATTGCCGCAACGTCAGTAGCTGGTGGGCTGGCACAAGGGCTCTTCGTTACACCATCGTTTGATGTGTATCTCAATGCAGATTCATCGTTGCCGATCAAACTTTCAGTGACGACACCGCTGAACTGCCTGGTTCCTGTTGGAAGTCAGACCGGCGTCAAGATGGGTGTGGTCTGTTTCACAAGTGGCCGCCTCGTGGAGTTCGGCAAGACACTTGCTGGACTTGCCAAGCCTCTGGGCAACCCGGTTCGAGATGTGGTGACGATACCGTACTCAACGGGACTTACGTTGTCTACCTCCTTCCAGATCGTCAACACCATGGGTGACCTTGTTCTGGAAGTGCATAGTCCCGTGGTACCATCAGGCGACTATGTTCTCGAGGCAGACGTCAGCGGCCTGTCGAACGGCCTCTACTTCGTCCGTATGGTAAGCGGTCCGTACACGGCCACGACATCGTTCAACGTCGTACGGTAAACAGACATCAGGCAAAAGCCAATATCAGCGGGCGGCTCTCTCAGGGAGCCGCCCGCTTCGTTTTCGTACCTTTGCACGCATTCAACACAGCTCTCATGTTGAGGAAATCATGATCGATCGCATCACCAGTGCACTTGGCAAGCAAGCCCCTTTCCTGCTCGAACATACCTGCACAACCATTGATCGTTCTTCGATCATGGCCCCCTCACCGTCATCCGTAAGTGACGTGTTTGGCGGATCGGACCGCAACAATCGGGTCCTGGCGAATCTCCAGCGAATACACTCAACAGGTCGACTGGCTGATACCGGCTACGTTTCGATCCTTCCGGTGGATCAGGGCATCGAGCACAGCGCCGGCGCATCATTTGCCAAGAACCCGATCTACTTTGACCCAATGCGCATTGTTGAACTGGCCATTGAAGGGGGCTGCAATGCCGTTGCCTCTACCTTCGGTGTGCTGGGCAATGTTGCACGCACGTATGCCCATCACATCCCGTTCGTTGTCAAGATCAATCACAACGAGCTTCTGACATACCCTAATAAGTCTGATCAGATCCTCTTTGGAACTGTACGCCAAGCGCATGACATGGGTGCCGCCGCCATCGGAGCCACGATCTACTTTGGTTCACCCGAAAGTGCACGTCAGATCGTTGAGATCTCCCAGGCCTTTGCTCTGGCCCATGAGCTCGGCATGGCCACGATACTGTGGTGTTATCTGCGCAATCCTTCATTCAAGTCTGACAAAGACTATCACGTGGCAGCCGACCTGACAGGTCAGGCCAACCATCTCGGTGTTACGATCGGTGCGGATATCATCAAGCAGAAGCTCCCTGAAAACAATGGCGGATTTCAGGCCCTGAATATGGGTGGTTCCAGCTATGGCAAGCTAGACACTCGGATGTACACAGAGCTTTCCTCGGACCATCCGATCGATCTGTGTCGATATCAAGTGGCTAATTGCTACATGGGGCGTATTGGACTTATCAACTCCGGCGGCGCTTCTGGCGACAACGACATGGAGGAAGCTATCGCCACGGCGGTGATCAACAAGCGAGCCGGCGGTATGGGACTGATCTCAGGACGTAAGGCATTCCAACGACCGATGAACGAAGGTGTCGAGCTCCTGCATGCCATCCAGGATGTCTATTTGTGTCAGGATGTGACGATCGCCTGATGTCCGACACCCGCCCGTCTGGCGCTCTGAGTGAGCTCAAGCGCCTGCTCCCCTATCTCAGACGTTATCGAGGCCGCACGACGCTCGGGCTTGCCTTCATCACGCTGTCCAACGTCTGCTCAACAACCGTACCTCATGTGGTCGGCACGACCATCGATACGCTCAAGCAGAATGACATTTCCCAGCAGAGCGTGCCATGGCTGATCTCGCAGATCCTGCTACTGACAATTGGTAGCGGATTCTTCATGTTTTGCACCCGTCGAACGATCATCGTGATGTCACGCCTTGTGGAAGAAGATCTGCGGAACGATTTCACTGGCGCCTTGAAGAAGCAACCAGCCCGGTTCTTTCATGACAGATCCACCGGTTCTTTGCTTGCACACTTCTCCAATGACATCGGCTCGGTACGCGAGTTTATCGGCCCGGCCATCATGTACACCGCCAATACGATCACCACGTTTGCCTTAGCACTGTGGTGGATGGTGAAGCTCAATGGCTGGCTTTCAGCGGCCATCCTCATTCCCGTTCCACTTGTTGCTACACTGACGTATCGACTGGGTCGGAAGATCCACGCCAACTACCGGACGGTTCAAGAGCATTATGAGCACATCACGACGCATGCCCAGGAATCGGCTTCCGGCATCCGCGTGATCAGGGCCTATGCCCGCGGTGAAAACGAGGCACACCGTTTCGATGATCTCAGCCGCGATTACTATCGTAAGAACATGCGCCTAGCCCGCGTGCAGGCACTCATGATGCCGGGTATGACGGTGCTGTTCAACCTGAGTTACGTGATTGTCATCGGCTTCGGCGGCTATCTTGTGGCTACCAGTGCACTGACCGTCGGTGAGCTTACCCAGTTCTTTATCTACCTCAACCAGCTGTTGTGGCCTATTGCCGCCATCGGCTGGGTAACAAGTATGATCCAGCGCGGAGCAGCCTCCATTGGTCGCCTCGGAGCGATCATCGACGCCTCGTCGAGCATTGTCTCTGGCGAGTCAGCACAGCATGAGATCGTTGGAAAGGTAGAATTTCAAAATGTTGGTCTATCGTACGAGCCCGGCAGCGCGGTCCTGGAGGATATCTCATTCCGAATCGAACCCGGTGAAAGCCTCGGCATCGTCGGGTCCGTTGGAAGTGGCAAGTCGTCGATCATCGGATTGCTTCCCCGACTGTACGATGTCACCTCTGGCAGCGTCACCATTGACGGCATTGATGTTCGAGACATGTCGCTCACCGACCTGCGTGCGGGCATTGCCGTTGTGCCGCAGGAGTCGTTCCTGTTCTCCGAGACGATCCGGGAGAACATCCGGTTCGGAAGACCCGAGGCCACCGATGAGGAAGTTACGCGGGCCGCGGAGATTGCCCAGCTCCCAACGGACATCTCGACGCTTCCGGCAGGATTCGATACCGTTGTAGGCGAGCGTGGTGTGACGCTGTCAGGGGGCCAAAAGCAGCGGACATCGCTGGCTCGCGCCATCCTGAGCGATCCACGTATCCTTATCCTCGACGATTCCCTCTCTGCCGTCGATGCTTCAACGGAGGATCGAATTCTAGCTGGACTGCAACATGTGATGAAAGGTCGAACAACGATCCTTGTTTCGCATCGCATCTCTACTGTACAGCAGTGCACAAACATCCTTGTCCTTGATCATGGTCGGATTATCGAGCACGGCTCGCATGCCGAACTTCTTCAGCGCAAGGGTCACTATTTTGACATGTACGAACGCCAACAACTCGAGCAGCAACTCTCATGAATGTCCATTCCTCGGTCCTCGACCTTATTGGCCGCACGCCCCTTGTCCGCCTGAATGCCATCACTCGGGACATCAAGGCCACGGTCCTTGTCAAGCTTGAATCCCGCAATCCTGGCGGTTCGATAAAGGACCGTATTGGGATTGCCATGATCGAGGATGCCGAACGCAGTGGCAGGCTCAAACCGGGTTCGATGATTATTGAACCGACCAGCGGCAACACCGGGATCGGGCTGACCATTGCTGCTCGTCTCAAAGGATATCCATGTCTGTTGGTGACGACCGACAAGGCCTCAGTCGAGCGTGTGCGCTACATCAAGGCTCTTGGAGGCGAGGTGCTTATCATGCCGAGCGCTGCAAAGCCCAGCTCGCCGGAATACTACGTCAATACAGCCCAGCGTCTGGCGGGCGAGATTCCCGGTGCTGTGATCCTGAACCAGTATGACAATCCTGCGAACGGTGATGTTCATGAGCGGACCACGGGACCCGAGATTTGGCAGGACACAGATGGGAAGATCACGCATTTCGTTGCGGGGATGGGAACCGGCGGCACCATCAGCGGCACGGCCCGGTATCTCAAGAAAATGAATCCGAACATCAAGGTCATTGCCGGTGATCCGGTCGGTTCATCGTTGAAGGTGTACAAAGAAACCGGACGCCTGATCGAGTCGTTACCCTATCTGGTCGAAGGTGTTGGCCAGGACCGCTTGCCGGACAACCTTGATCTCAACCTTGTCGATGAGATCATCAACGTCAACGACAAAGAAGCCTTCACGATGGCCCGGCAGCTGGCGCGTCAGGAGGGAATCTTTTGCGGAGGTTCATCGGGGATGAACGTTGCAGCAGCCCTGCGTCTTGCTGCCACGTTGGATGAAAACGCGGTGGTTGTGGTCATCGTCTGCGACACAGGTGAACGATACCTCACCAAGCACCACTCCGACGAATGGCTCGAAGAGAAGGATCTGCTCGACCGTGAGCGCATCACGGTGAGGGATGTTGTGGCAGCAAAGCGCTCACGCGGCACACTACCGTCGATTGTGAGCGTGCCACCAGCGGCAACCATCTCCGAGGCCCTTGCCCTGATGAGCTCCCATGAGGTCAGCGATCTTCCCGTGATCGAGGCCGACGGTATCCACGGTATGGTACGCGAAGCAAAGCTGATGTCGGCCGTTATCAACGAGCGTGATGTTCTTTCCGCAAGCGTGACAACGATCATGGACCCGGCATGTCCGCAGGTCGATGTCCATAATGACATTCAGACAGCCATCCAGCTGCTGCGCACTGCGCCCCTCGTTGCCGTGACCGAGTTTGGCCGCATCAGCGGGGTACTGACACGTCACGATGTACTCGAGTACCTGTAAGAACAGCCGACGTACTTACTCAGCACTCTGAACCGGCTTGTACCAGGTCAGATCCACTGCGTCTTCGCCACCGTCAACGCCGAGCACTTCACCGTTGATCCAATAGGCATTGTCCTGCACAAGAAGACGAAGAACATTGGCAACGTCTTCCGGTGTAGTTAGGCGGTGATACGGATTGCGCATCAGCGCATTGTTGACGATCACGTCGTTGCCGGGAATCTTTGACAGAGCCGGCGTAGCCGTGACACCTGCGCGGATCGTGTTGGCTGTGATACCATAGGGAGCCAGCTCCATGCCAAGCTGGCGACAATAAGATTCCATTGCTGCCTTAGCGGCGGACACTGCACCATACATCGGCAGAACGCGAGTGGCGCCGGCACTGGTAAGTCCAATGATGCGTCCACCGCGATCCATGAGCCCCCTGCGGACAAGATCTTGTGTGTAGTAGATGATGGAATTGGCCATCACATCCATCGTCATCTCGAGGTTCTTCTGGCTGATCGCATCGCCTGGGTTTTCAGCGATGAAAGGCTTAAGAGTCCCGAAGGCCAATGAATGAAGCATCAACCGAACCGTTGACCCAGGATGAGCGTCGAACTCGGCGCGGATGCCATCGATGACCTCAGCGCGACGATCGGGATCAGCGGCGTTCACGTTGAAAAATACACTCCGCACGCCGAGTGCCGAGATTTCACTCTTCAGCTCCTCAACCTGCTGCAAACCTGCTGCACGATCAAGATGCACTCCAATGATATGCAGACCCTGCTGAGCCATGGCCAGCGCCGCCGCGCGGCCGAAACCGCTGGATACTCCGAGGATGAGGGCATAGTGACGTGTAGAGGCCATGGGTACAGAATCCGTAAATGTGAAAGCAGTCAGGCCGCAAAACTATGGCTTTTGGCGGAGGAAGTAATACGGCCCCTTGGTCGCGCCCCAGACCTGCTGGCCATCTGGTGTGAAGCCACGATCCCAGCTGGTAAGAATCTTCTCAGCAATGTTTACCTCCGACGTTGCATACGATGCCCCACGGATATCACTTGCACAGGCTGTTCCGTGGGTACTGCCGAAGAACTTAAACTCATCACGCTGCAGGTACACCTCACACCCACGTCTCTGCAAGAGATCCACTGGTGACATCTCGGCAACCATCGCAGAATCTTTCCAAGCACCGATAACGCGCTTAGGGTCCTTCCATGTATAGATCTCGATCTCGATCATATTCTCTTCTACGCGCTGAAGGCGATACACCCTCTGTCTGTAGGGGGCTTGTGGTGAACTGGCCATGGCTTGCTCGACGATTATCCAGATACCATCTGTACGTGTTGGCCATATCCGCCTCATGTGCAGCTCAACATGGTAGTAGTTTGAGTCGAACTTGGCCTGACGCTCGCTGGAAAACGAGCCTGTGAGCCACAATGCCAGAGTGTCGAGATCATCGTCGGCCGCAGCGTGCACTCCTGGAGCAAGCCCCATGGTGCAGAGCATAACGAGTGCGACGATCGATCTTCTGATCGCGATCGATGCCATTATGACAATCTCCTGTCAAGTTCTTCAAAGGGAATCATTGTAAAAGTCGGCAGCCCAAACGGGGTGTGGTGCGTGATCGTGCACTGGCGCAGCTGTCGCACCAGCATCTCAGCACGCTCAGATGTCATACCAGTTACACTTCTCCGAGCGTACTGGCGAGCAAGTTTCGCTACAATGCTTTCATGCCTATTGAGTGCTGGTGCCGTTTCGACGTCTGCCATCGCCGCGATCAGTTCATCAATCACCGAGCTCTCTTCTCCGGGTGCGATCACCGATGGTACGGCCGACACCGTGAGAATCCCATCATGAATGTCGACGGCAAATCCGGCCGAGATGATCAACGCAGCGTGCTCTTCGAGAAGTGCTTGTCGAGATGGATCAACAGAAATCTCAACAGGAAACAGCAGCGTTTGCGGAACGACCGATCCATTAGACTGCGCCATGATCTGCTCAAAGAAAATGCGTTCAGCTGCAGCCACTGGTCGCACAACCATAATGCCTGCCGGCAGCACACAGACAATGCGCTCGGTGGTGGCATAGATCAACTGCCGAGATTCTTCCGGAACGTCTCTCGGGGCAAACAGCGCATCGTACCCTTGACGGTGCGCCACAGTATAGCGTGGTTCAGTAGGCCCGGGCATGCCTCGTTCCGGCAATGGTCCGCGCTGCGGAAGGATCTCACCCGTCAGACGATTGACGACGAGGGTATCTCCTTGAGGGAAGGACGGCAGCGACGACAGTGGGTGCGAAGCAATGGATACATTCGACATCACGGGCGGTATGATACTGGCCTGGGAGAGCGCGCGCATAACGGCATCCTGAAGGAGCAGATACACAGAGCGCTCGTCATCAAACTTGACCTCATGCTTCTGCGGATGAACGTTCACATCCACTCGCTCGGGGTCCACATCGAGAAACAACGCGAACACCGGAAACTCCCGTGGACTGATCAAATGCTCATAAGCTTGGTTGACGGCGTGGGCCAAGGCGCGACTCTTGATGGGACGCCCATTGAGGAATAGAAACTGCCCACTGCGGTTCTGCCGGACCGCGTCCTGGCGTCCGACATATCCGCGGAGAGTGATGCCACTGTCCGAGGCTGTTACTTCAACAAGGGAGTGCTCGGCATGCAGACTCAACACACGACCGAGACGCGATGCCAGATCCGAAGGCGGAAGATCAAAGATGCGTGTCGGACCGTCGTAAAACACAAACCGCACCGACGGACGCGAAAGGGCCAGCGTCTGCATGGTCTCACTGATATAGCGAAACTCCGTAAGGTCAGACTTCAGAAACTTGCGACGTCCGGGAACAGACGAGAAAAGCTGCCGCACTAGAATCTGCGTGCCAAACTCATTCGCTGCAGGCGCGATGTCAAGGGGCTTTCCAGGCTGTGAGGTCAACGTCCAACCAAGATCGGACTCATGGCTTCGCGTGCGGACCTCAACATCGGCAACAGCAGCGATCGACGCCATTGCCTCGCCACGAAATCCTAGTGTGGAGATCCGATGGAGATCTTCTTCGGTACTGATCTTACTCGTGGCATGACGCACTAGGCAGAGTGCAAGGTCTTCTTTCGACATCCCGGATCCGTCATCAATAACATGGATCAGATTCTTGCCTGCCCCTTGCACAACCACCGTGACGCACGCAGCACCGGCATCAATGGCATTCTCAACAAGCTCTTTGACGACAGACTCCGGACGCTGGACGACTTCTCCGGCAGCGATCTGATTGGCAATGAATTCCGGTAGTATGTGGATGCGCGAGGACACGGTTACGAAGATACCATCCAGGGCAGTCGCAGGAAGGGGCGTATCCAGGCCTGTGAAAGCCGGCGTACATCCATGTACTCCGACATGCCAAGACCCGAGGCTTCCCCATTCACTGACCAGTGACTGATGTATCGCTGATAGAACGGGCCATCCTCACAGACCTGGCGGTTGCGACAATGCACAATGACAGTGCCACCCGAGGCATCCGTGCCAGTAAGCTCCAGTTCGCGATGAAAGCTCAGTCCCATCATGGAGTATCGACGTCCACTAAATTTCAGCTGAACGTTGCGCAATTGCTCAACGCGACCATCGGCATGCACTCGACCAAACCACTCAACAGTATCGACCGACCGACGCGTAACGAGGAACACGTACGTCTGACGCTCAGCATGAAAACGTCCCCAATACCAGTCGCCGAAGTCTCTCGGCATCGCCCGCCGGCCCAAGTTGTGGTCGTGATACGACAATGCTGAGAACTTCTGGTCAACAACCACATCGTGCGCCTCACGGATCTGCAGATGCACCGTGGACGGTGATCGAGCGCCAGCCAAGACCCATGCGTGGTCTGCCTTGATCGACTCAGATTCTCCATGGACATGCCGTGTGGTAGCCATCTCCATGCGCACCTTGGCACGACGTCCGTCATCGCCGCAGGCTGCATCGATTGACATGACAAGATTATCCCCCTCCATGGCTAGCTCAGCACCCGGCATATGCACCTCTGGTCGCTCTTCACTAAAGCTGCAGGAGGCCAGTGAATGGCCTCCAAAGGCAAAGGCGATCCGCACACCACGGTGGTATACGCTCAGTGCGTAACCACCATGCATCAAACCAGGCCGTGAGAGATAATCGGGTGACATTGGCATTCCCCGGAACAGAATCATCACAACACCCCACTCTCCCGTGGAGTCGAGCGCATCTGCATACCACCATTCGTACGCACCGACTGTATCAAGTCGGTGACAGTGGTCATTTTCAAGTCCGGAAAGGATCTGCATAGAGGGGACGTATCAGGGCGCAAAGCTACCGAATCCCGATGGTTCGTAGCTTGGTCGATGCTCTTCGACCTACCTCACTTGCTATACCCTCCTGAGCCCTTGATCTCGCTACATTCCTTCCTCTGGTGGAGTGCCGCATCGTCGGTAGTTGTCTGTAGCGCGCTGTTGGCGGTAAGTGTCTATAATCTGCTCAGGTTTGCAAGGCTTGCCCCCTTTTCAACTGCTGATGACAGTGCTGCGACACAGGCAGCCGTTCTGGTTCCAGCCCGTAATGAAGAGCGCTGCATAGAGGCCTGCGTCCGCTCACTCTGTAGTCAGAGCTACAAACATCTTGAGGTCATCGTCCTGAACGACTCCTCAACTGATGGGACCGGCGAGATCCTTCACCGCCTGTCAAGTGAGTTCACAAACCTGCGAGTGATTAACGGCAGCCCCCTTCCTGCGGGATGGGTGGGCAAGTCCTGGGCATGCCACCAACTATCACAGGCCACCGACGCCGATGTCCTGCTCTTTACAGATGCCGATACTATTCACCAGCCGGACACGGTAGCACGGTCTGTGCGATTCCTGGCGGAGCAGCATTTGTCGATGTTCTCACTTGTACCATTTCAAGTGTTGTCATCGTTTGGCGAGCATGTCGTGATCCCCATGGTGCACGTGCTCTACTTCTCGTATCTGCCCAACAGCCTGATCATGAGTAATCCACGAGTGTCGCTTTCAGCCGCTAACGGACAGTTTATGTGCTTTTCACGCGCTGGTTATGACCTCGTTGGCGGACACGGGGCTGTATGGAACTCCCTCGTCGAGGATGTGTTTCTGGCCCGTGCCGTCAAGGCTGCAGGCGGACGTATAGCTCTTGTGGACGGAACTGATGCCGTCTCCTGTCACATGTACACGGGTGCGTCAGAGGTCACCAAGGGATTCTCAAAGAATATGTTCCCAGCTACACGCTACAACCTCCCTGTGATCATGCTCTTTCTTGCACATCTGGCGCTGACCTATGTCTTTCCGGTGTTCGGCTTGGTCATGGGGCTCAGCATTTCAGACACGACAATGATCGCCGCATCGTCCTTTGCGCTTGCATGCGCGGGTTTCATCCGGTTGATGATCAGTGGTCGCTTTCAGATGCCACTCTGGCATTTCATCCTGCAGCCCATAACGGCGCTCTGGACGATCTTCATTGGTGTTAACTCCGTGCGCTGGGCGTACTCGAAATCGGGTTCGCAGTGGAAGGGCCGCAGCTACGCACGAACAGGAGAACGAGGATGAGCAACAGAAGTCGTGACGATCGATGGGTAGATCTGCTTTTGCTGCGTATGCGCGAGCCGGCAGATGCTGTCGAACGTCCCTATTACACAACCGGATCGATCGTCACGGCAGCCATGATCCGAGTGGCTATCCTTGGGGTGGTCTGTATCGCCCTGGCTCAAGTTCTCGATACGACCATTGTCTGGTGGACCGCGATGTTGAGCATGTGGGGCCTGGGGGTGTATCCGGCCTGGTTGCAGCATCAGGCATTTCACGAGTCCGTCGAAAAGATCTCCGATGGCACCCTGTGCGGTGCCTGTCGGCACTTCAATGGAACCAATCAGCTGTGCACGATCATGGACGTCCACGTCACCTCATCGGAACCGCCGTGCGAGGGCGAGGGATGGGAGCCGATCGAGGGCTACTAAGAGCTACTTGGAATCGGAGATGGTCATGAGCTTGTAGACCCCGTCATTGGTGATCTCGAACTCGTAGGTTTTCCGTACGCCACTGCGGTAGGTCCAGGTCTCGATTGAGGCTCCCGTTCGTGATAGCTTCTTATCGATCTTGCTTGGTCGCCCAAAGAGGATGTAGACCTTTCCCCGATCGGTAAAGACGCCATCCGGCTCATTGGCCGATGCGAAAGAGATTGATGCATGATCGACGCGAGTGTAGTACTCCGCAAGGCGCTCATTGTAGGCTGACTCTGGCGTTGGGTCCATGCGTCGCCACCACGTCATCAAGCGTTCCCGACTCTGCGCATCCGACCCCTCCTGGAGTGAATCGAGCTGATCTTCCGGACAGACATAGACCAGAGCATCAAGCGCGTACCGGAGCGTTCGCAATGACTGTGGCATAAACTCCCATTGCACTTGAAATGGCAACTCTACGGTATCCTTACCGCCTTTTCTAGCCAATCGCACTATGTAGTTACCAGGTGCAAGTTGCGGTGCATCAATGGGGATAATGACGAGTCCGTACGGCCCTGACACAGGAGCCGTCAACTTCAGTCGCGCCGAGGCATTGGGGTCAATCAGGCCACGCACTGCCACATCTACTCGAGATCGCACACTACCAGAATAGTCAGCATCAACCCACCAGCGAATGTCCTTTGGTCCGTACGGCAACTGCCGAACGATGAAATCATACTGCACACCGGTTGAATCACCGGTCATAAACACCGCAACACACTCCTTACTGCCGAAGGGGACATTGCGGTTGAAAACCAGCGGCTCGAGGCTCCACAGTGTATCCTCAATGCGCTCCGTCCCGATGAAACCGGGGACCTTAAGCTGTTGCGCCAGCGGAGTAAAAAACACGGTAGGCAATGTCACGCTCCGCTTGTTTGCATCGCGTTGCGAGAGCGTTTCCAGCATGACGCGATAGCGCCCCGGTGCAATTCCAATGCGACAGCTACCACGATGCATGCCCGCTCGGTCAATCGACTCCTCATACGTATTCACATAGGCCGTGTCTTTGAACCGCGTGCGCGAGCGGATCACACCGATAGAATCTCGGACTTCGACACTAAGGGTGAATTCGGCCCAGAAATTTCCAGCATTGTTACTGGCATCAGTAACGCGTGTGAAGCTTAAGACATCATGAGCAACCCGAAAGCTGACGAACAGATCCGCTGAGTCAGCCCCCTGACGCGGCACTACCATGACATCGGCGTAAAGGCGCTCACCAACTTCACCGGCGACAGCACGCTGCACACGTGTGACCGACTGCGCGCACACAGAGCCGAGGCCAAGGAACACGATCAGGCCCGAAATGACAATTGTGGCGAGAACTCTCTTCACAACTCTCTCTCCGACGGCATTGACATCCGGATCTCTTCGAGCAGATGTTCTAAGATCACCGCTGCTGCGAACTGATCCTTGACCCCCTGCTGCCGGCGACGCTTCTTCTTCATGCCAGAACCGATCATGAGCTCGCGAGCCTGCTTGGTAGAAAATGCTTCGTCCACTTCATAGACAGGGATGGTGACAACACCGCGCACCTGCTCAATAAAGGCCACTGCGGCCTGAATGATGGGCGTGCTGCGGTCGTCGTGATGACGTGGCACACCGATCAGGAGTGCATCGCAGCGCTCACGCTCGACGAGCCTACTGAGGCGGTCGAGTACGTCCGGGGTGTTCTCCAGCACGGGTCGTGTGGAGACGAGAATGTGGAGCTCATCACAAACGGCCACACCGATGCGGCGCATTCCGAAGTCAAGCGCCATGAGTCGCTTGCCACGCAATGAGAACTTTTCAAGCTCACTCATGCGGCACGCTCGCTTAACACCGAACGGAGCTTTTCCTTGGGTTCCATGCCATGCGGAATGCGGAAGACCACTTGCGTTCCCTTACCAGGGTCACTCGTAACTCGGATCGTACCGCCATGAAGCTTCGTTACATGATGCATGATCATTGTACCGATTCCATGACCCGAACCGTCCGAGGATGTGCTGAAGTATGGCTTCATCATATTAGCCATCGTCTCAGGATCCATTCCCACACCGGTGTCGCTCACCGAGATGAATACATTTGTCCGGTCAAACCACGTAGCGATCTCTACTGTTCCTGGCTGGCCCCTGAGGGCTTTGATAGCATTCTCAACGGCATTGCGGACGGCCCGCGAGAGCTTCAGGCGGTCAGCCTGCATGAGCGTGCCTCGCAGCTTCATGATAAACGTCACGTGGGGGAACATCGAGGGATCGAACTCATGACGGACTTCAGTACAGAGTTCGGCGCTATGGACCGTGGCGCGCTGGAACACATCAGAGCGGGCAACACCGAGCAGATCCCGCACCCGGTCGATGAGCACGCCTACCTGGAAGAGTATACGTCGGCGTCGTTCATCATCTCCACTGTCTGTATCACCCCTGAACTGTTCAGCATTGAGTCTGATCGTCGAAAGATTCGTCTGCATGTCATGGGCCAGCTGAGCCCAGTTCACCAGCCGACGTTGTTCGAGGGTTTCAGTGATGTCTATGCCTGCAAACAACATCCCTTTGACGGACCCGAACGTTCCCAGGATCGGGGTTGAGCTGATCATGTACTCGCGCTGATCGTCAGCTTTTGTCGTGGTGATCTTGTCGGTGTGCGACTCCCGAGAGTGTCGAACGCGGTCAATGAACTGATGAAGCTGCTCAAGCTCCGGTTGCTGCATATACGACTCAAACATGCGTCCCATAGGCACGTCGGTGGTAATGCGCAGAGCGGCAGCAGCGCGGTCATTGACTCTGACGAGCCGGCCGTTGACATCAATGAATAGTACAATGCCCGCCCCGGGTGTGTCGATGATGGCCTCAAGGAATCGGCGCTGACGGCGGTACATGTACAGCACGGAGGCCATACTGACAATGAACAATAGCGGTATCACATATCTCAAAAGCGCGTCCCAAGACCGCCAGAGAAACCAGAATGGCTGCTCTTGCAGGCGGAGCACGACCGATTGCATTGGTGAACTGATCGCCCAAAGCCCCCTTGCTGACTGGAACTCCGAGCTCGCGGGACAGGATATCTCCAGGGCATCGCGGGATAAGAGGCGTCCGTCGGTGTTGACCATTGCCACACCAGCGCTGAAGATCGCGATCACTGTATCGCCAGATGCACGAAGCATCACCGGCGATCCATAATCGCCAGGGATCAACGTCCCCGGCGGAATCCTGTCAAGCGAGCGGGAAAGGGGCATAAGGACAACCTCGACATGTCCACTCCGCGAGGTCAAGACAGCGAGTGACGGCAGCGAGTTGACCATGAGTCCGACAACTCTACTGGGCGCCACTGGCAGTGTGCGGGTTGATGTAGTCTGCGTGCGAAGGTTGAGAACGGTCATCATGCAACCGCCGGCCTCACCGAGCTCCGAGTAGAGGATGACATTCTCGCCAACCTGTTCGATACGCGAGATCTCGTTTACCGGAACCAGCAATGAGGTTCGGACATGCAACGACGAATCGGCAAGCGAAAGGTAGGCTGATGTACCAATCCGGTAGGTGTAGACAAGTCCCGCGCCCGCCGCAAGACCAACAAATCCGGCAGCTGTGACCCGTTGCTCAATGGTCGTGAAGGAAAGACTCGACCCGTCACGTTCCGGCCTACAGAGCAAGCCGTCGGAGAGAATCACGGCGCTGGCTTCATCTGAAGATACCATCAGTCGGACACCCGAGGTCGGAGTGTCATCCTGAGTGTCATTGGTGGTCGGTGGCGGAATCATCGCTTCAGCGATAACACGACGCCCATCGAGACTCAACACGCGTGCGTAGAGACCTGTCCTATGTCGATGCAGAACCAGGATCGAGCCCCGCCAGTAGGCAGCGTCGAGGACGTCGATATCCGAAGCACAGACCTTGAGCGAGCCTGGCCCAGCAGTGGAAACAGCAAGTGTTGGCGTCGTTGTCTCCCACGCAGGACGTGGATAGATGACAAGACAATGCGAGGTTTCACGATGTGACACCCTCAACAAACCGGCCAGACTGGACTGATGCGTCACTCGCAGGGGCTCACCCGAGTCGGCCCGCAGCGTGGGTACACTGACCACCATGAGCAACGCGATCAGGAGTACGTTCATGCACCCTGCACTTCACACACCACGAACGCGTGTACCCCTTCACGACGGCCGACATAGCCCATGCGCTCACTCGTGGTGGCCTTGACGGCAACCCGGTCCAAAGGCAATGCACAGAGCTGAGCAATGTTTTCGCGCATCTGTGTCTTGAAGGGCAAGATCTTCGGTGATTCGAGCACGAGAGTACAGTCAACGTTAATGATTCGGTGACCGGATGCTCGAACGAGCTCCACGGCATGCTCGACGAAGAGCGAGCTCGCAGCCCCCTTCCATCGTGGATCAGTATCGGGAAAATGCTCCCCGATATCTCCCAGCGCTAGAGCGCCAAGCAACGCATCGACGAGTGCATGGTACACCACGTCTCCGTCGCTATGGGCCACGGTGCCGTGGGGTGACGGGATCTCAACGCCCCCGAGAATAAGGGGGCGGCCGGGCTCGAGACGATGAACGTCAAAACCAAAACCTACCATGGTGCAATTTACGGTCTGCGGCGAATGTCGATCTTTGCCAAGCAATGATTGAGCAGCCCATTAGCGTTTCTGAACTGACCCATGCCATCAAGGGACTCCTTGAAACTGGCATTGGCCAGGTGTCGGTTATCGGCGAGATCTCCAACTACAAGCATCACAGCTCGGGTCATCGATACTTCACACTCAAGGATGCCGACGCGCAGATCTCCGGTGTGATGTGGAAGACGCGTCAGCTGAAATTCGTCCCTGCCGACGGCATGCGCGTCGTGGTTCATGGACGCCTGAGCGTGTTTGCTCCACAGGGCAAGTATCAGATCGACTGCATGTCAATGCAGCCCGAAGGTGTGGGTGATCTGCACCGTGCTTTCGAGCAGCTGCGCGAGAAGCTCTCCAACCTTGGGTACTTCGACTCGGGCCGGAAGCGCCCCCTGCCCCGCCCCGTGCGACGCGTTGGCATCGCCACATCGGCCACAGGCGCCGTGATCCGCGACATGCTCACCACGCTCCGCCGGCGATTTCCGGCCATGGAGGTCGTCTTCCGTCCAACGATCGTGCAAGGAGGAGAACAGGCCTCGCGCGATATCGCCCGAGCCATCAGCGAACTCAATGCTGAGGATGTGGACGTGGTCATCATCGGCCGCGGAGGGGGCTCGCTGGAAGACCTCTGGTGCTTCAATACAGAGATCGTTGCCGATGCTATTCTTGGCAGTCGTGCACCGGTGATCTCGGCCGTTGGTCATGAAACCGATGTGACGATATCCGACTTCGTGGCCGACCTGCGAGCACCAACACCAACGGCAGCTGCCGAGCTTATCACGCCGGTAACAATGCAGGACCTGATCGAGGGCATCGAAGAGCTCCGCCAACGTATGATCTCGGATGTGGGATCATCGATCGCTACCCTGAAGCAAATGGCCCTGGCCTTTGTTGATGGCCGCGCTGCGCGCCGTCTTGCAGAACGGGTCCACTTGCGTTCACAGCGGATCGACGAACTTACAACACGTACCAGTCGCGCCATGTTGCATAGCGTACACGTTCACCGCATGCGCATCGACCATATCGTTACGCTACTTTCGAGTCTGCATCCGCTGGCCCCCTTGCAACGGGGTTATGCCGTTCTGGAACGAGGCGGGCAGGTACTCAACGCCTCTGACCAGCTTCGTCCGGGCGAGGAGATCGACATCCGGCGCCAGCACGACGTCGTCAGGGCAACGGTCAATGAAACTCATTCCACCGACAATCACACCGGATAGTAATATGGCTGCATCAAAGGATACCGCACAACCGTCACTTGAGGCCCAACTCAAGCGCCTAGAAGAAATCGCTGCCCTCCTTGACCGCGGGGATGCACCGATCGACCAGCAGCTGAGTCTCTTCGAAGAAGGGATGAAACTTGCCGAATCCTGCCGAAGCTACCTTGAGAAGGCAGAACTGAAGATCCGCACCCTGGGGGGCGAGGACGTTCTCTAGGCGTGGTGATCGTGCGAGCAGAAGATCACTCGTCTCGCGCTGGACGCATCATGAGCATCCGCACGGCCTGCTCAGCATCGGCGTTGTTCCAGAGGATATCAGCGACGCGCTCGGTGATTGGAAGCTCCACACCAACGGCGGCAGCCAGCTCAAGCGCCGCCTGAGTCGTTGGAACTCCTTCGGCTATGGCCGACATGGTCTCAAGGATCTGTTCCAGCGTTTCGCCGCGTCCGATACGTTCTCCTACAGACCGGTTTCGTGAATGACGTGACGTACACGTCACAAACAAATCACCTAATCCTGCCAGACCGAAGAACGTTTGAGGATCAGCACCCAGGGCTACGCCAAGCCGGGTGATCTCAGCAAGCCCCCTGGTGATCAGAGCTGCCTTCGTGTTATCGCCCATGCCAAGGCCGTCAACGATCCCAGCGGCGATAGCGATCACGTTCTTCAGGGCTCCACCGATCTCCACACCCACGACGTCCTCGCTGGCATAGACTCGAAAGGTTGGGCGCATCATTAGTCGCTGAATGTCGGCAACAACGTCCTTATCACGTCCGGCACAGACAACAGTCGTCGGCATTCCCCGGACAACTTCCTCGGCATGACTT
Source organism: uncultured Melioribacter sp. (assembly GCA_964393485.1). GTDB lineage: Bacteria > Bacteroidota > Ignavibacteria > Kapaibacteriales > Kapaibacteriaceae > UBA10438. The sequence goes on from CAYMTW010000005.1 coordinate 59,934, forward strand.
GGACCAGATAGTACGACGTAGGATCTCGTTGAGGGGGCAACATGCTCGACCACTTCGGAAACGCGCAGGTGCGTGCCGCGCTCGATACCCTTTGCAAGGTTGACCACCACGGCTCCGCGGCAAAGGTCATCTGTCAGCGTTGATCGGACAAACTGCGTGGGCGTAGCGTTGATGATGACATCGAGGCCTGTCAGCTCAGCAACCTCCGAGGTGGCCCGCACCGAGTCGGCAAGCTCTGCACCAGGCAGAAAACGTTCGTTTGTATGCCGGGAATTGATCTCATCGACAACCGCCGCTTCTCGGGCCCAGAGCAGCACCGACGGACAGTTTTGCGAGACCACATGTGCGATCGCCGTGCCCCAGGCACCGGCACCGAGGATGCCGACCGTCATGAATGTTCGTGTTTGCGACGAAGGATCATAAGTCGCGGGAATCGATGCTCGGTACCCTCACGTAATCGCTGCAGATTGGACCGGTGAGCGTAGAGTACCATGAGCGACAGAGCAATAAGGAAACAGATCAGTGTCAGATAGCCATCGATCTCAATATTGAGAACATTCCGTCGGATGAACATGGTTATGGGGATCACCACCGCCGCGACCATTGAGCCCAGCGAGACGTATCCAAAAAATCCGATCAACAGAAGGAATACCCCCGCGGCAATCGCAAGTTCTACAGGCGCTACGGCGATGAGCATACCCATCGATGTGTTGATGCCCTTTCCTCCACGGAATCCGGCAAAGACGCTCCACATGTGTCCGATAACAGCCGTCACACCGGCGATCAGGCGGACCACGGTAGAATCTTCGAACGGCGTGTGGTTCTCAAACGGCATCTGCGTGTCGAAGAACGAGGCCACGAGCAGCACTGGAACGAGCCCCTTGGCAATATCCAGGATCTGCACAGCCAGGCCGGGCTTCCAGCCCAGGTTTCTGAACACGTTTGTGCTGCCGAGGTTGCCGCTACCAAGTGTGCGGACGTCCACGCCATAAAACACGCGTCCAATGATTAGTGCAAATGGTATGGCACCGATCAGATAACTCTGAACGATGATGATCACCAATCGCAGCAGTGGGTCCATGCGGCAGATCCTTCAAAAACGACTGGGCCAAAATACGCACTGCGTCGAACATCACGACACCTCAGTCAAAGCCCAATCCGTACCATAGAGTGCAAAGAAATTCGTCTATGCGCGTCGTTTCACTACCACCGCAGCACGACAAATGGCAGAAGAGATTCGAATTGCAACCCGCAAGCGCCTCGAAGAGATCGAACGCGAGCTTTCTGATCTGCGAACCCAACATGCTTCCCTGAAGGCTCGCTGGGAACTGGAGAAGCAGCACATCCAGTCGATCCGCTCGATCAAGGCCGAAATCGAGGATGTGAAAGTTCGTGCCGCCGATGCCGAGCGTGAGGGTGACTACGGCACAGTAGCAGAACTCCGCTATGGTAGGATCATGGAACTTGAGAAGTCTCTTGTCAGTGCCAACGCCGAGCTGGCTTCGGTGCAAACTGACGAGGCACTGCTCAAGGAGGAGATCGACGATACAGACATTGCCGACGTGGTTGCCAAATGGACCGGGATTCCGGTCAGCCGCATGCTCGAGTCCGAGCGTACCAAGCTGCTAACCATGGAGCAGCGTCTGCATGAGCGTGTCATCGGTCAACATGAAGCCGTCGTGGCTGTGTCAAATGCCATCCGACGCTCACGGGCTGGACTTCAGGACGCCAAACGTCCGATCGGATCGTTTGTGTTTCTCGGTTCAACAGGCGTCGGAAAGACCGAGATGGCCCGCGCTCTGGCCGAGTTTCTCTTCGATGACGAGGGATCGCTTGTGCGCATCGACATGAGCGAATACATGGAAAAGCACTCCGTGGCCCGACTCATCGGCGCTCCGCCAGGCTACGTCGGCTACGAAGAAGGTGGTCAGCTGACCGAAGCCGTGCGACGTCGCCCATACTCGGTCGTACTCCTTGATGAGATTGAGAAAGCCCACCCGGATGTGTTCAACGTCCTGCTTCAAGTCCTTGATGATGGGCGTCTTACCGACGGTCAGGGACGCGAAGTGGACTTCAAGAACGCCATCATCATCATGACCTCAAACCTCGGCTCGGAGCTCATGCAGGAGCGATTACTGGAAGTAACAGAGGACAACCGCGACGAACTCACGGCGCGCATGCGCTTGGAGATCGTGGACCTCTTGAAGAGGCGACTCCGGCCAGAGTTTCTTAACCGTATCGACGAGATCATTCTCTTCAAACCCCTTATTCCGTCCGAAGTTCAACGCATCGCGGAATTGCAGATCGCCGATGTAGCTTCACGTCTCAAGGGGCTGGGCATTGACCTCGTAGTCACTCAGGAATGCATGGACTGGCTTGGTAAACGGGGCTATGATGTTCAACTCGGAGCCCGACCGCTAAAGCGAGTAATACAGCGATACGTGACCGATCCTCTTGCTTTGCACGTCCTTGGTGCGGATGTTCGTGCCGGTGACACCGTTACGGTTGATGCCGATGAAGCCGGTCGGATCGCATTTAACGTTGTCACTGCACACCAGGAACATTCCTAGCGGACATTATGAACCCCATCGTTTTCCTGCTGACGATCCTCGTCGCATCCACGGCCGGTATCGCTCAGGACATCTCCACCGGACCCGGACTACCGCGTTCGGAGTCACGTAGTTCATTCATGCGCGGCATGCAGACCGATTCATCCATCCAGCCTGTTCGGCTTCGCGTGATGGGCATTGACGAATCGGAGGCCGGCCAGGTAACGGCATCGGTGATCGCTCTGGATGCGGAAGGCAATCTGCTACCGATCTCGCTTGACAGGATCCCGCTGACAGCCGAAGTTGCCTGCCGTGGAACCTCTCCGTCACAGTTCTCTGTGCGAATGCTGCAAGCAGCCCGCGCCGATGAAAAACCGGCGTCGGTGAGTCTCTTCGTGATGTGCGACAACTCAATGCTCTCCGGCACGCTAACGCGTGACGTGGCCCTGAGTCTGCAACGCAGTCTGACAGATATGGCAGAAGGGGACCTCATCGGTCTTGGTGTGTATAACCAGTCCTTTACAACCGTTCTCCCCCTTGGTCCAGCCTCGGACCTGAACAATGCCTTCAAGATCGAAGATATCCCTTCAGCCGACGGACTCTCGTCGTTGTACGGGGCCACCCAGAATGCCTGCCGAATTCTGGCCTCTGCCGCAGAGCGCCGTGCCCTTGTGATCGTTACGTCTTCCACCGATAATGCCACGCCATTCAGCACAACAATGGATGTTGTGCGCCTGGCGCGTGATGCAAAGATCCCAGTGTTCGTCATTCGCGTGGGACTTGATGCGGCCGGCCAGCCCCTTCGCTACGTCACCTCCACCACCGGTGGACGGATCTACACACTTGAGCAGGACGAGACCAATGCCGTGGGAGAGATCGTTCGTGAGATCCTCTATTCTCAAAAGTGGTCCACACGGGTAGCCGTAATGGCCGACGTGCAGGATTTCGTCAACTGCGAGACGCCATGGCTTCGCCTGCGTCTTGAAAGCGAATCTGCAGCGGTTCCAATCATGGACTCGATCTCACTGACGCCCCTTGACATATCGATTGAAACGTCTCCGTCGGTCGTAGCTCTCTTCCGCGACACCACTGATACCGATCTGCGGGATTATTATCAGTCACTGCTGGTGATCAGTGAAGTGCTTTCGCAGAACCCTGCCATGAGTATTGAGCTCACGGGCCACGTTAGCAGCGATGTTGGCCGTAACAGTGAAGCCCGGGCCCTCGAACGCGCTCGTCAGGTTCGGTCCTTTCTGATCGCCAATGGCGTCATCGCATCGCAGATCATCGTCCGATCAGAAGGAAGTCGCAAACCGCGGTACTACTTCCAAAACGATGGCACCCGTCGACTGCTGAATAACAGAGTCGAGGCCCGCATGCTCGTTGATGGCAAGTCGAATCACACGATCACAGTCGAGCAAGTAGCTGACGAGCAGACGGCAATGCTGCGTTTGAAACTCTGGAAAGACCGCAAGCTCAATGCCTACTTCGAGCCGGTACTAGAAGCAGGTGAAACTCGCTACCGGATCAAGTTATGGGGCTTTTCCAGCCTTGCTGAGGCCAAGACGGCCGCCTCGGACATCAAGAAGTACAAACCCACGTACGCGATCGTCGAATAGCCAGAAGGTTAGCTGCCGTGCTGGGCCTCGAGCCAGCGTTCTGCGTCGATGGCCGCCATGCAGCCTGAACCGGCAGCGGTAATGGCCTGGCGATAGACGCTGTCCTGCGCATCACCACACGCAAACACACCGGGTATGTTCGTGTTTGAGGACTTTCCAACCGTCTGGATGTATCCAACGTCATCCATATCAAGCAGCCCCTTGAACAACTGAGTGTTGGGCTGATGTCCAATGGCTACAAATGCTCCGTCTGCTTCGATGTCCTGTACAGTTCCGCTGACAACGTCGCGAACGCGCAGATGCGTAAGCTTCTTCATACCGGCGTCTGTGGTGATGCCAACGTATTCTTCAACGATGCTGTTGAGCAGAAACGAGATCTTAGGGTTATTACGCGCTCTGTCGAGCATGATCTTCGATGCGCGGAATTCTTCCCGACGATGAACAATGGTCACGGACTCAGCAAAGCGCGTCAGGTAGTTTGCTTCCTCCATGGCCGTATCACCACCGCCGATCACGAACACCCGCTGACCGCGGAAGAAAAACCCATCACATGTGGCACACGCGCTGACGCCATACCCCATGTAGTCGGTCTCACCAGGAGCACCGAGGAGCTTGGCGGTAGCGCCGGTGGCCACGATCACGGCATCGGCCGTGGTCACCTCTCCCCGCTCATTCGTCAGAGCAAAGGGTCGATTTGAAAAATCAACAGACGTGATCATTTCATAGCGTGAGACGGCCCCAAAACGGTGGGCCTGCTTGCGAAACACTTCCATGAGTTCCGGCCCCATGATCCCGTGTTCAAAGCCCGGATAGTTTTCAACTTCGGTTGTGATGGTCAGCTGCCCGCCAGGCTGCGTGCCCTCAAAAATGGTAACCCCCAGATTTGCACGGCTGGCATAGAGAGCAGCTGTAAATCCGGCAGGACCGGAACCGATGATGGCGATGGTGGAATGCATGGGAGGTTTTAGGTTTTAGGTTTTAGGTTTTAGGTTTTAGGTTTTAGGTTTTAGGTT
>CAYMTW010000006.1:0-1797 GCA_964393485.1 uncultured Melioribacter sp.
TGGGTAGGCCATTCGCCGGGTGTGTATAGCACGTGGACGGTTGCCGAGAAGCAGATCCATGGGTTTCCGGGGGCGCGGTATAAGTCGTATGAGTCCAGAGAGGAAGCGGAAGCGGCCTATGCAGGTGGACCCGAGCCGTTGACACCGCGGAAAGCGTTGAAGAAGACGGTTGTGAAGGCGCACGCGGCTAAGGTGCCAAGCATATCGGTGGATGCGGCCTGCGACATGACGACGGGCGTGATGGAATACCGGGGGGTTGACACGGAAACGCAGCGCGAGCTGTTCCGCATGGGACCCTACCAGGGGTCGTCCAATAACCATGGGGAGTTTCTGGCCATCGTACATGCCCTGGCGCTATGCCAGCAGCAGGGATGGGTGCTGCCGATCTATACGGATTCGCGCACAGCCCTCTCGTGGGTGCGTAATCGCAAGATCAAATCCACGGTGCAGCGAACCCAGAAGAATGCGCCGGTGTTTGACCTGATCGACCGCGCAGAACGGTGGCTGGAGAACAACACCTATGCCAACCCGGTACTGAAGTGGGAAACTTCGCAATGGGGCGAGAACCCCGCCGACTTTGGACGAAAGTAAACTCAACAGATACTCACTCAGAACGCTATGAACATCCCGATTCAGATTCTCGATCACGCGCGTGATCTACCCCTTCCCTTCTATGCCACGGAAGGCTCGGCCGGTATGGATATCCATGCTGCGGTTGGTGAGCCCCTTACTCTTGCTGCAGGCAAGGTAGCGATGGTGCCTACCGGACTGTGTGTAGCGATTCCACAGGGGTACGAGATCCAGGTGCGCTCGCGCAGTGGACTGGCCGCAAAGAATGGAGTGTTTGCGCTGAACTCACCGGGGACGATCGACAGCGATTACCGGGGAGAGATCAAGGTGATCCTGGCCAACTTTTCAGATACGGACTTCGTGATCGAACGGGGCTTGCGCATCGCTCAGCTGGTGGTGGCAAAGCACGAACATATCTCGTGGCAGACAGTTGAGAGTCTTGATGAAACAACTCGAGCCGACGGTGGTTTCGGTAGCACAGGAGAGAGATCATGACGATTTCAATCGGATCGGATCATGCAGGGTTTACCTACAAGGAAGCCCTTAAGTCCATGCTCACCGAGCTGGGTCACACGGTTCTGGACGTTGGTACAACGTCCGAGGATTCGGTGGACTATCCCGATTACGGCAAGGCCGCTGCCGACCTCGTCCGTACGGGTCAGGCAACGTTCGGCGTGCTCGTCTGCGGCAGCGGAATCGGTATCTCGATAGCGGCCAATAAGCTACCGGGAATCCGGGCGGCGAACTGCACGAGTACGACGATGGCCATGCTGGCCCGTCAGCATAACGACGCGAATATGGTGGCCGTTGGTCAGCGTCTGGTAACAGTTGACGAGGCGCGCGCAATCGTGACAACGTTTCTGGAAACACCGTTCGAGGGTGGACGTCATCAGCGACGCGTAGAAAAGATCGACCTCGCGGGAGACGGACGATGACACACACAGTGATGGTGGTCTGCGCCCACCCGGATGATGTGGAACTGGCCTGTGCGGGAACCGTAAAAAAACTTACGAACGAAGGTCACCGCGTGGTCTTCGTCGAATGCACGCGCGCCGAACTCTCCACGCGCGGCACACCGCAACTGCGGGCTATCGAAGCCGAAACGGCAGCACACATTCTCGGAGTAACGGACAAGGAAAACCTCGGCATGCCCGATGGCGCTCTGGAGAACACCCTCGAGTACGCCATGCGTATCGTCGGTGCAATCCGCCACTGGCGTCCATCGCT
>CAYMTW010000006.1:1897-62383 GCA_964393485.1 uncultured Melioribacter sp.
CCCGCATTGAAACGTCAAGAGGGGGCGAGCCACAACAGCCATGGCGTCCGCAGCGCATGCTGTGCTATCAGCAGCAATGGGATTTCCCCCGGTTGCCGGACATCTACGTGGATGTTACTTCGGTCTTTGATGCGAAGATGGAATCGATCCGCGCCTTTGCATCACAGTTTCACGTCCCCACGGCATACGAGTCCGACGAGCCGCAGACGTTCATCTCACGTCCGGGGTTTTTGGAAGAAATCGAGGCACGCGCACGCTACTATGGCGGACGCATCGGTACCACCTATGCCGAAGGGTTCCTGGCTGTTGAGCCCCTTGCCGTGGATTCGCTCAGTGCCCTGCTGCGCGGCAACGACTAACGTTTCCGGTCGATCTTACGCTTGACGCTGTCGAAGTGCTGCTGACGGGTTCTGCGGACATCCTCCGGCGTAACGGCAATATCCCGACGTCCGATCTTCTGCATCGCGTAGATAGCCACCAGGGCGATCTCATCGTCTTTGTAGGGGGCTGGTGGCATCGCACGGTGGTATCCCGTGCTCTTGTGGCGAGGACCTCGCGCTCCAAAGGCAATGATCTTCACAAGCTCACTGGGCTCTTTTGTCCAGACGGGGTTTTGTGCGATGTTCACCGATCCGGCGCCATCAACTCCGTGGCATCGCTGGCAGTAATTGCGAAACAACAGTGCTCCTTTACTCTGCGTGCTGTCATTTGGCCCGGCAAATGATATCGAAGCAGCAAAAAGGAGCGTTCCAATGAGCAGCAGCTGTGCAGAGCCTTGCATCATGCAAACGACATTCGTAGTTGGTAAACTGACCCGCCAAAAGTACACAGATCAACGACGCGGAAACGACAGCACCCTACTCGAAAGGGGCTCCAGGGTGAATTCTTTGGGAATGTTCACCGCACGCATGGATGGTATGTCAGTAGCCGTTCGGCGTCCGTGCAGGACATCGTCAAGACGCGAGACGTCGAGTGTTCGATGTCGCTCATCCGCATTGATAATGCACACAACAGTCTCATCATCGTTGCTTCGCATCACCGCATACACACCGTCCTGCGGAGTGATATGCTTGATCGCGCCGGCCGACATTGCCGGATGTGCACGGCGGTAGGCAAGCATCGCGCGGAGCCATTCGTTCAGACCGCTGGTATCGGCGTACTCCGTCCGACCGAAGTTTGAGGGTGGATCATCCGGCCAGCCCCCTGGCATATCCTCGCGGATGGTGCCGTGGTCGGTGGTGCTCGAAAAGCCGCACTCGGTTCCGTAGGTCAGACACGGCACCCCACGCAGCGTAAGCAACAGAGAAAGCCCCATCTTCAGTTTGCGAGCATCCTTGCCTACCACCCCGGCAATGCGTGGGAGGTCATGGTTGTCAAGAAACGTTACCTGATTGTTGGGTTGGTCATAGAGATAATCAGCCGCCAGTGTTCGATACAGGCGTCCCGTTCCTGCATCCCAGGCCGAGGGCTGCGTGAGTACATCTCGCAAGGCATTATAGATCTGGAAGTCAGTTGTTGACTGTAGCCGCGCAGCGTGGTTGTAGGGAAACTTCTCAAGGTAGTAGGCCTGCGATGCGTGGCTATCCACCCAGGTCTCTCCGAAGATGAAGATTCCCGGAAACACTCGGCGCACCTGTTGCGTCCAGGCATTAGCAAAGGACTGATCGGGATAGGTCCACGTGTCCACTCGCAGAGCATCAATCTCGGCTTCTTCGATCCACCAGAGTGTGTTTTGAATGAGATATCGTGCCACATGGGGGCTGGTGGTATTGAGGTCGGGCATGGACCTGTCAAACCATCCCTGTCGGAAGCGACGCTTGTCCTGCTCAGTGGCATAGGGATCGAAGTTGGTGTTCTCGCGTCCACTGGTCTGCGTGTATTCGGGCCAGTTGTTGATCCATGAACTGTCAGGGGGCTGACGGTGCAGCCGATGCTCGTCACCGATGTGGTTGAGCACAACGTCCATGACGAGTCGCATCGATCGGGCGTGGAGGTCGCGCGCGACGGCTTTGTAGTCGTCGTTGGTGCCTAGCCGTGGGTCGATCCGATAGTGGTCCGTGATCGCATAGCCGTGATAACTCGAACGGGGCTGGTCATTCTCCACCACCGGACACATCCACACTGCACTGATGCCGAGCGTATCGAGGTAACCGATGTGGTTGCGCAGTCCGACCAGGTCTCCACCGTGTCGTCCAAACGGAGCCCGGCGGTCCACCCGTGATTCCCGCATCGTCGGCACGACGTCATTGGAAGGGTCTCCATTGGCAAAGCGATCCACCATGATCAGATACACCACGTCGGACGGATCGAGTCCGATTCGTGAATGACTAGCCGTGCGCTGACGAAGGTCGAACGTGGTTACGTCATGGACGCCTTCGATCCCGATCCGCACACTCTGCGGCGGTGCCGCAGCCTCGATTGCCAGACTCACATACCGATAGCGAGGATTCACAGCTTCTTGGTCGGCCAGCAGCCGTACACCCTGACCCTGAACCGTGATGGTGCGACCGGCAAGGTTTGCCCCCTCAACAAGCAGCTCAAGCGTATCCACGCCCATGCCGGCCCACCAATGCGGAGGATCGATGCGAGTGATGCGGGGCTGATCTATAAAGAGTACCGCCACCGTCCAGAGAGTGACAATGCTGAACATGGACGAAAAAATCGGCAATTTCGGCCTATGGCACGTGTTGAAGCCGACGTCTATCATATCCCGGTGATGCTTCAGGAGTGCCTGGAAGCTCTGCAAATCGTTCCCGGTGGCACCTACGTCGACGGTACACTTGGAGGGGGCGGGCACACGTCCGCCATCCTCGAGCGTTTGGGTCCGCAGGGACGTCTCATCTCGTTCGATGCAGATGAAGTGGCTATCGGTCACTGTCAGAAGCGGTTTGCCGACGAGCTGGCCAACGGCGAACGCTCACGACTGCGCCTGGTCCACGCCAATTTCTCCACGATGGCCGAGCACCTTCCACCTGGAACCGTCAACGGCGTGTTGCTGGACCTGGGTGTTTCCTCGTATCAGTTCGACCATCATGAACGGGGTTTCAGCTTTCGTCTGCAGGCGCCCCTTGACATGCGCTTCATGGCCGAGGGCCAAACGGCGGCCGATATTCTGAACTCGCGTCCGGAAGAGGCGTTATCCACGCTGTTCTTCACCTATGGGGATGAGCCTCAGTCCCGCCGCCTAGCAAAGGCCGTTGTTCAGCGTCGGGCGATAGCCCCTTTTCGAACGACCCTTGACCTTCGGGACCTCGTGGTACAGCAGATCCCGCCACACCATCAGGCGAAGACTCTGGCACGTCTCTTTCAGGCGCTGCGCATCGCGGTCAATGACGAGCTGGGACGGCTTGAACGCACACTGACGGAGCTCATCCCGCTACTCGCTCCGGGAGGACGTGTCGTGGTGATGAGTTATCACAGCGGAGAGGATCGCATCGTGAAGAACGTCTTCCGCGACCATACCGATGTGCTGAAGATCATCACGAAGAAGGCCGTCGAGGCCTCTGACGCAGAGCAGCAGACCAATCCGCGCTCTCGCAGCGCCCGCCTGCGCGTAGCCGAACGTCGGGCTGAGTAGTTTTGCACCTTCTTCACTGCCCCTTCTACTCTGCATGACCAATACGGCCACGTTTAACCACGCCGACCTGCTCTCCATGTTCGGTCCGGCCGCCCAGGTGCTTCCGTCCGACCTCGTCGTCCGTGGCATCAGCACCGACACGCGCACGATCGTGCCTGGTAACGCCTTTGTTGCGCTGCGAGGAGAACGCTTCGACGGACACGACAACATCAACGAGGCCATCAGCAAGGGGGCTTGCCTTGTCCTTACCGAGGACGCCGCACGCGTGCCCCCTTCCACCCCGTCGATCGCCTGCGCATCCACATTGCATGCACTGGGTACCTTCGGGTGGTATCACCGACGTCGGTTTACGATTCCGGTGATCGCCATCGCCGGTGCTGCCGGAAAGACCTCGACGAAGGACCTTGTGGCCCACGTACTCTCTTCGACGATGCGGGTGCTGAAGACCGCAGCGAACTACAACAACCAGGTCGGCACGCCGCTGACACTGCTTTCGTTGACGGATGACCACGAAGTGGCTGTGATTGAGATCGGCACCAACCAGCCCGGAGAGATCGAGCTCCTCTCAGCCATGGTGCAGCCCACACACGGACTGATCACCAACATTGGCAAAGAACACCTCGAGCTCCTGATCGATCTGGATGGCGTGGAGAAAGAGGAGACCGCGCTGTTTGACTACTTGCGCGATCATCACGGCCTAGCGTTTGTGAATGCTGATGATGACCGGCTCGTGAAGTACGCCCCCACATTTACTCGATGCATCTCGTTTGGCGTCGAAACCGGCGCCGACATCCATCCGACCATCGCATTCGACGATGAGGTACGTCCGGCACTGAGCCTTGTGCATGGGTCATTCACCCTGCGGGCACAGATGAAGACAAGCGGTCTTGCCTCGGCCTATAACGCTACGTGTGCTCTAGCCGTAGCTTGGGCATTGCATATCCCTGCGGCGCAGGTTCAGCATGCTCTGGCGTCATATGAGCCCCCTTCCACACACGGCTATGGACGGATGGCGGTGCAGCGGTTTGCTGGAGTAACCATTCTGAACGACTGTTACAACGCGAATCCTGCGTCAATGGTGATGGCACTTCGCACCCTGCAGAAGTTTCCGGCGTCGAAGCACATCGCCGTTCTGGGCGATATGCGCGAGCTCGGTGCGGCAGCCGAAGAAGAGCACATGCACATCCTGTCGCAGGCTCACGAGCTGGCGGATGTTGTGATCACCATGGGCGAGGAGTTCCGTCGGGCCGGCACGTTGCTTGGCCTTCCGCACGTGATCCATGCCGAGACCATGAACGGATGCGGCGATCACATTCGTGAGGTTGCTACCGCAGATTGTGCCGTCCTCGTGAAGGGATCACGCGGCATGGCGATGGAACAGGTCATAGATTTGCTCTCCGAGGGGAACGGGGAGTAACACCATGCTTTATCAACTGGCGTTGTGGATACGGTCGATCACGGACGTTCCGGGGATCAACCTATTCAGCTACGTGACATTTCGTGCTGCATCGGCCGCCATCTTTGCGTTGCTGATCTCCTTTGTGGTGGGTCCGCGCATCATCGCCATGCTCAAGCGACTCCAGGTTGGGGAACAGGCAAAGCAGGAGTTGCAGCAGGTTGGCCTGCATGTGAACAAGGCCGGCACACCGACGATGGGCGGTTTGATCGTCCTTTCCGCTGTTCTCGTTCCTACCCTATTGTGGGCCAACATCCAGAACATGTACATCGTGCTGGCCGTGGTTGCTACCGGCGCACTGGGCGGCGTGGGTTTTCTCGATGATTACCTGAAGGTCGTGAAGAAGTATCCCAAGGGGCTTATCGGACGCTACAAGATCGTGGGTCAGGTTGGCGTAGGGTTGTTCGTTGGCGGTTGCCTGTACTTTGCACCGGAGTGGTTCGGACTAACCCACACAACAAATACTCTGACGACGATCCCCTTCCAGAAGATGTCCCACTTCGATTTCGGCTTGTTCTACATCCCGCTGGTCATCTTCATCATCACCGCAACATCGAATGCGGTGAATCTCACCGACGGTCTTGATGGACTCTGCATTGGCACCGTCGGAATCAGCGCTCTCACACTGGCCGTGATCGCCTACTTCAGTGGCAATGCGTTCTTTGCCGACTATCTCAACATTGCCCACCTGCGTGGCACGGAAGAGCTGACCATCTTCTGCGCGGCAATGGTTGGGGCATCTCTCGGCTTCCTCTGGTACAACGCCTACCCGGCCCAGGTCTTCATGGGCGATACCGGCTCGCTGGCACTTGGTGGGGCGATTGGTGTGTTGTGCGTGCTGATCAAGAAGGAGTTCCTCCTGCCCATCGTTGGCGGCGTGTTCTTTGCCGAAACCGTTTCGGTGATCCTGCAGGTATCGTGGTTCAAATACACGAAGAGAAAGTACGGCGAAGGCCGACGCATCTTCAAGATCGCCCCCTTACATCACCACTTCGAGAAGAGCGGTTGGCACGAATCAAAGATCGTCACGCGCTTCTACATCATTGCCGTTCTGCTGGCCATCATCACGATGGCATCGTTCAAGGTCCGATGAGCGCATCGTCTCGCGTTGGAGTGGTCATACCTGCTGGCGGACGTGGCACGCGTTTCGGCACGGATATCCCTAAGCAGTATCTCGAGCTCCGCGGAATTCCGATCCTTGTGCGCACGGTGCAAACGGCTCTCATGGTTGATGGGTTGTGTTCGCTTGTTCTTGCTGTGCAGTGTGAAGAGATCGACATCGTGCATGGACTGCTACGTACAAACGGTTGTTCAGATTCGCGTATTCATATCACAGAAGGTGGCGCCGAGCGGCATCTCTCCGTTGCCAGGGGGCTTGCACACCCCTCACTTGACGAGGCCGATGTCGTTCTGATACACGATGCGGTGCGTCCGCTGGCGAGCATAGCACTGTACAATACTGTGGCGCAGGCGGCACGCACGCATGGTGCGGCCATCCCAGTCATCGCAGTTACCGATACACTCAAGCGCGTCGATGACCTTAGCGTCATCATCGAAACCGTTGATCGATCTTCGATGCGCCGAGCACAGACGCCACAGGGGTTCACCAGAGATCAGATCAGAGCGATCTACGCGTCTGCGATCGAGCGCGGCATAGGCGCAACGGATTGCTCCAGTCTCTGCGAACAGGCGGGCATAGCGGTCCATGCGGTTTCCGGTGAAGAACACAACATCAAGATCACGACCCCATTCGATCGTGCTCTGGCATCGTTGTTGCTAGACACCAAATTGTTGTGACCACGTAACAATCTCCACACTCGAAGGTTGTTTTGCGTCAGTAGCACGGTGCGTGTATATTCGCGCCGCCCACCCTATCCTCACTGTTGTCTTAAGGATTGAACGATGTTTTGGACGCCCGAACTGGCCACGTACCTCGAGGATGCACCATGGCCTGCTACCAAGGAAGAGTTGATCGACTACTGCAACCGAACGGGTGCCCCGTTGCAGGTGATCGAGAACCTGACGGAGCTCGATGATTCTGAAGAGCTCACGTACGAAGGGATTGAAGATCTGTGGCCGGAATATGAGGAGGGATCCGACGACATGTTCTTCAGTGAGGACGACGAGGGCTACGAGTCGTAAGCCCCTTTTGAATATGATCGCTACCCAGCGCCCTGTATGCCCCTGGCACACAGGGCGTTACTGTATCAATGTGCTTTTGTGGTCGGTAACTTGCAACCCGTGAACGTAAAACATCCATATCGGTCTGGACTCCTTTGGATGCTGGCCATTCTGGGTTTGTTTGCTTCGACGCCATCGTTGGTGTTCGGTCAGGACACCTATCGGGATAGTATGGAGCTCGCCGGAGAACGGTCACGGGTACTGCAACTCACAGAGCTTCGATCGGTTGAGATCGTTGGTTGTGAACAGACGTCGCCAGAAGATCTCAAAGCGATCATTTCGTCCCGGCAGAGTGATTACTCGCTCGGACGACAGCTGACGGTGTTCTTCGAACAGGCCTTGCGCCGCAACCCAGCGGCGCCGCAAACGATCCTCCGACGCTTTACCTCCATTCGTCGGAGCTACGATGAGGAGCGGGTGTTCTTCGAAGTCACTGTGGCGCGTGATGATAGCGCCACACTTCACACCTACCTTGTGCAGAACGGGTATCATAATGCGGAGGTGCTCTACGGGTATGGCTATGATCGTGATACGCGGCTCTTTACTGTGCGATTCATGATCAATGAGGGCAAACGCGCTACGATAGACACGTTTGTGGTAAAGGGGCTTGAACAGGTAGAGCCCAGTGTGCGCGAGGCAGCCCTTTTGCAAACCAAAATCCGTAAGGGTAGCCCCTTTTCAGAGTCTCTTGTTGATGAGGACATAAAGAGTGTCGTTGGTGTGCTTCAGAATAACGGGTACTATAGGGCATCGTTTGAACGTCCGCTCGTTGGAATTGGAAACGACGGTACACATGACACGGTGATCGTGATCATCAATCCTGGCCGCCGCGTCCGAGTGGATAGTATAGAGTTTGTTGAATACGACGCGGGATATCCTTCCGTCCATCTATCAACGAGAATTCGTCAAATGGATTTTGACGCTGGCGAGTGGTATAACCGTGAGTTGATCGAGCAGTCTCGTGCCAACCTCATGCGGCTCGGAACATTCGAGGTTGTGCTTATCGACACGGTGGGTCACGACTCAGTCTATCATGGTACCGATACGTCGGTTCGTATGAGGGTGTTTACACGGAACTCTAAACCACATGATGTTGGTGTGAGTTTCGGTCCATATCAAACTGCTATCGACAACTTCCTAAACTTCGGTATCGGAGCAACAGCCCAATACCGAAACACCTTTGGTGGTGCACAGGTCACGTCGCTGTCTCTTCAATACATCTTACAGGATGTTTCACGTTTCGCACAGGGTCAGCAGCTCGAGCGGGAGTTTATCGGATCTGTGGTGGTGGCATGGCCGAACCTTGGCCGACTGTTCTCACAACGAGTCGGTCTTACAACTTCCACGTATTACTCAAACCGTCAGCTGATTACACCGTTTCGTCTCGAGGCATCGGGTATCAGCGCTCAGGCGCCCATCGCGTTCTACTCGCACACATTTTTCAACGCCATCGATCTGAGTGTCGGTATCGACCGACAGATTCCGATAAACTTCGACTTTGCCATCAACTCTGCTCTCAACGAAGCCCAGACGCCCGAGGATACCGCTTTTGTTCGCAGTACGTACAACCAATTCCTCGTGCTGAACAACTATCTCAAATCGTCGGGGTCGTTCTTCACAGGTCTTACCGCGGGCTTTACACTCCGGGGTGATCACCGCAACAGCCAGATCAACCCTACTCAAGGAACACTTTCAAGTCTTTCGTTTGAATGGGGCTGGGGCGCTGGAAAATATGTGCGGGGTCAGGCCTTCTTCTCTACCGCCTTTCCGGCCGGCAACCGATTAGTCGCCGCTACAAAGGTCAAACTCGGACATATCCAGCTCCTTGATTTTGCCCGCGGTGACTCGATCCGCAACAACACCTATGTTCCGCTGGATCGACAGTTCTTTGCCGGTGGACCTGCTAGCATACGCTCCTTCGCATCGCGACGTCTGCACGATCCAAACTCCGGTACCATCCGCAACGTTGATGCGGACGAATCAATCGTCCTTTCGAACGTCGTAGGCTCGGGATCGTTGATCGAGCTTGGCTTCGAACTCCGGTACACCTTTCCGCGTCCGCGTGGCGTAGATGAGTTATGGGCCGGCATCATTGAACGGACCGGTGTGACGTTCTTTACCGATATCGGAAACGCGTTTAACCGCTTTACCACAGACCTCTATGGTAGCGTAACGCCACGAGACCTGCTGTATGGTAGCGTCGTTGCGCTTGGAGTCGGCTACCGCTTCGAAACACCCGTCGGCCCCTTCCGCGTCGATTATGCTACCAGCGTCTATGATCCCACCCGAACAGAGGGCCGATGGATCACCAACCGCCTCGGTGTCATGATGACGTCAAACTGGCAATTGAGTATTGGTATTGGGCATGCGTTCTAGGTTTTAGGTTTTAGGTTTTAGGTGTGGGGTGTGAGTTGCCAATGTCATTTGTCCTTCGTCATTGGTCATTCGTCATTCGTCATTCGTCATTGGTCATTCGTCATTCGTCATTGGTCATTCGTCACAGCTGCCAACAATCCGGGTGCCAGCCGCATCGACCGACGCACGGTACATACCGGATGTGTTGAATGGCATTGCCACGCGACCAAGTTGATCGAGCACGATCATGCCACCGAAACCGCCGAGCATACCGATCTCGGAAAGGATAGCCTCTGAGGCGGCAAGGGGCTCTTCGTGCAGATACTGCATACGCGAAATGATCCGTGATGCGGCGCTTGTGCGCAGGAAGTATTCACCGACTCCCGTACATGAGACGGCACCTACCGTGTTGTCGGCGTAGGTTCCGGCACCGATAACGGGGGTGTCTCCAATCCGGCCGGCGCGCTTGCGGAGCGTCCCACCGGTTGACGTTGCCGCAACGATGTCTCCATGGACATCCAGGACAACGGCACCGACGGTGCCAGATGAAGGCAACCACGCTCCGACGTCGTCGCAGGGAAGGAAGTAATCAGGTCCAACAAGTTCACAGCCGGCTTCGTGGGCTAGGGCATCTGCTTCTTCACCGGCGAGCATCACCACAGATGATCTCATGATGTGAGCGGCCACGCGGATTGGATTTTTGAGTGTGTGAGCTACTGCCAGGGCACCGGCCCGACGCTCGCGTCCGTGCATGATCGATGCGTCCATCTCCACGCGTCCATTTGTTGTTGGGGAGGAGCCCCTTCCAGCATGAAACAAGCCGCAGTCTTCCATTACCTCCACGGCAGCGATTGCAACCTCGAGGGCCGTGTCTCCTGCCGTGAGTCGTTGGTGCATCCCGTCAACAAGCTCGCCCATGAGCTTCTCGGCTTCGGGCAAACGTCCGGTACCTTTGTACCGGGCGAGATCTCCGGCTCCGCCATGCAGGGCCAGCGCTGGTTTCGTTGTCATTGATGTCAGTTCGGAATTTTTCCAATGATGGAGTCCTGAAGGTTCTCCCGCGTTGCTTTGGAGAGAAGAATCAGGATGCCTTCGGTAACGATATGCGGACGATGTTCCACGCTTATACCCATCTCTTTTAGACCATCAACGACGGGTTGACACTCTCCCCCGGTGACGGTAATGGAGACATTCTTTGCACCCATGGCCGCCGTGAACGACTGAATGCTACGGTGAACTCCACCAATTACAGACGATGTGATACCGGTCATAAGGCACTGGGCGGTGTTAATGCCGATCGCTTCCGTTGGGGGTGTATAGGTCATCTCGGGTATGGCTGCCGTCTGCTTGGTCAATCCATAGAGTTGGGTTGAGAATCCAGCAAAGATCACTCCTCCGAGGAAGTGCCTCTCCGCCGATACGGCATTGACGGTAACGGCCGTTCCGCAGTCAACGGTAATCAGAGGGGGCTTGGCGTAGCCAAGTGCACCAATGGTACCGAGCATGCGATCAATGCCCGCATTTTCAATCTTTTCCAGGGAGAGTTCGCCGGCATTTCTCATCAACAGCGTATGAACATTTAGAACGTGGTGTCCGGTGATTCGTTGCAAGACTTTTACGATCGCTGTTGTCTGCTTATGGTTGACACTTGAAAGGCCAATCAGATATCGTCGGCTAACATTGTCACGAAAATGCAGTTGGACGTTTTTCTTCCAGTCCTTGTCGTATGGAAACGACAAATGGACATCGTCGTGATGGATCTTCACACGGCTGTTACCGACATCAATCGCAGCGATGCCATAGGTGACGTTGTTCAGTTCAATCAATGTATCGGATACTGTCGCCATCGTCGATGATCCTTGTTGTGGCATCTGTGGTGTTGATGATCTTCAGCCGACCGTCATTTCGGATCTCGGAGGCGCGCCACGAGCCCCCTTCGCCGACAATAGACACCGTGCTACGCCCTACCCCGATCGCAGATGACCAGATTCGGTAGATCGCCTCAGCCGGCATATCTGTGAGCCGCTGCATACTATCTATCAGTCTGGAAATCACTTCATTCGGTTGGAGCGGAATTTTCAGTCGGGTCAGAGACGTACACGGCTGGGTGATAGTATCAGGAAAGGAGTGTTGTAACACGTTGACCCCTACTCCAATCACTGTTGTCGTGCACTTCGGACCCAAGAACTCATGCTCTACGAGCGTTCCTGCAAGTTTACACCAGATCCCGCTGTCTCGGACCTGAACGTCGTTCGGATACTTACAACGATATGTCCCGGCGGGCAGGTAGGATCCAACAACGTCCATTACGGCCAGTGTTCCACGTGCCATATCTGCGGCCATGTCATCGGCTGGTCTCTCCCGGTCATGCCGGATGCCAAACGAGATCAGCGCGCTCTTGCCGTGCTCATCTTCCCACACACGTCCACTGCGCCCCCTTCCACGCGTTTGGTGATGAGCCGAAACAACAACGGCCGAAGTGTCACGAAGAAGCTCTCGTGCAACATCATTCGTGGACTCCACCACATCGATATGAACGCGATGCGTAAATGTCACCGTTCTTGATAGTAAATTAGTTTTGTATATTCCCAACAGGCGGGCACTTCGTCTGCAAGAATACCGCCAATTGTCCTCGCGCCTGCTATCTTGTGCTCCGGCCAATGACCGATACGACGACCGATACGATATGTGCATTGGCGACACCCCCTGGTGTTGCTGGGCTTGCCATTGTGCGCATCAGTGGACCGCGCGCTTTTGAACTCTGTGATGTGTTCTTTCAAGGTTCATCAAGCGCAACCAACGCCGCGGACCACTCGATCACTTTCGGGTGGTGGGGCGATGGTGATCGCAGGATCGATTCGGTGACGCTCATGGTCTATCGTGCCCCACGCTCCTACACGGGCGAGGATGTCGTCGAGATCGGGTGTCATGGAGGGGTATTTGTATCGGACCAGATCATTAGCGGACTTCTCAATACTGGTGCTCGACTTGCCGATCCGGGAGAGTTCACACGGCGGGCATTCATCAACCGAAAGCTTGACCTCGTCCAAGTAGAAGCTGTCGCTGATATGATCCACGCTGCAACGCAGCAGGGTGCTCAGACCGCCGCACGTCAATTGGCAGGGGGCTTCACGAAGCGCCTTGAATCGTTCCGCAGTGCGCTGGTGGAAATCCTCGGGTTGCTTGAGTTGGAGTTGGATTTTTCCGAAGAAGATGTTGAGTTTGTACCTCGCGCTCAGCTCCACGACAGACTCGGTGCGATCCTTCAGGAGGTGTCACTCACCGCATCGACAGCTCGTGGAGCGAGCCTCCTTCGGTCCGGATTCCACGTAGCGGTGGTGGGTTTTCCCAATGCCGGTAAGAGCTCACTCTTCAATGCACTGTTGTTCCGGAACCGCGCGATCGTTAGTGACCAGCCAGGAACAACTCGGGATTACCTCTCAGAAACGCTTCTACTGGATGGTTACGCAGTCCACCTGATCGATACGGCAGGAATACGCACCACGGAAGACACCATCGAACTAGAGGGGATCGCCATAACGGCATCGGTGGTGGAGCAAGCCGATCTGGTTCTTGTCCTCAACGACCTCACGGTAGGTATCGACCATTCAGATATCCTTGCCCGCGATCTTGTCACCCGCTATCCTTCAACGCCTGTCTGTGTGGTCCAGAATAAGATTGATCGCGCCAATCCAGATGGGGTTGTTAGTGGGCAACTGTGTTGTTCCGCTGTTACCGGGGAGGGGTTGGATGAATTGCGACAGCACATCGTTTCTGCCATCCGCGCCCGTACGATCGGCATCTCTGACGTGCTCGTCAACGACCGGCAAGCCCGATTACTACAGAACATTGCCGAAAGTCTCTCTTCAGTGATGCGTGGACTTGAGACCAAGGCGACCAACGACGAACTCACCGTTGACCTCCGTGTGTGTATTCGCGTACTAGGTGAGATCACTGGAGAGACTTGGAATCCAGACGTTCTCGACACTGTCTTTTCCCGTTTTTGCATAGGCAAGTAAGTCCATGACCCCTGATTTGACGGTTCGCCCCCTGGAAATCGATGACTTTTCCTATTTCCTTCAGATCCAACGGGACGCGCTCCTGCAATCCCCCGAGGTGTTCGGCTCTGATTATGAATGGTTTGAGAGCTTGTCTATTCTCTCGAAAGAACAGCGGTATGAAAAGTATATGAACTTCCCATATCAGTTCATTCTCGGTGCGGTCGACGAGTTTGGCAACATTGCGGGAATGATCGGATACTCCAGCGCGGACTCTTCGAAGACAAAGCACAAAAGCACCCTATGGGGGTTGTTTGTCCGTCCCGATTTTCGTGGAAAGGGGCTGGCTACAATTCTCGTTCAATCCGTCATAGAGACGGCACGGGATTTGCTCGATGTAGAGCAGGTTCAGTTAGCTGTGAGCACACAAAATCAGGCTTCATATGGTCTCTATCTTCGTTTGGGGTTTACCGTCTTTGGTACCGAGTTACATGCTATGAAGATTGGTGATTCATACGTTGACGAGTACCACATGGTGAAGTTTCTGAAATAGTGTTCCACGTGGAACACACCGGTCGCTTTTTTCAAGTTTCAAGAATGTAGGTTTGTAATGTTTCACGTGAAACATTGCAAGAATGGTCTGGATGTTTGTACCGAGACCTGCGCAACCCTTTGATGAATAACCACTTCGATATATTGGTTGTCGGTGGTGGCCATGCCGGCATCGAAGCATCGACGTCTGCGGCCCGCATGGGAATGCGGGTTGGTTTACTGTCGATGGACGTAACCACTATTGGCCGCCTTTCTTGTAACCCCTCGATTGGAGGTAGCGCGAAGGGTCACCTGGCTATTGAAATTGATGCCCTTGGTGGCGTAATGCCTCGTATAGCTGATGCGAGCGGAATACAATTCAAACTGCTAAACACTTCCAAGGGTCCGGCTGTCTGGTCTCCAAGGTCTCAGAACGATAAAGACCTATACCCTCTCTTTGCACAGCACCTTCTACGCCTGCAGCAAAACCTGACCCTAATCACGGAAACAGCTGTGGAAATCCTACTAACCGGGGACCGGGTCCGGGGCGTCCGAACGGCTACAAACGAGGAAATCACGGCCCAGGCCATTGTTTTGTGCTCTGGAACATTCCTTAACGGGGTAATGTGGACCGGGGAGGTGGCAACACCGGGTGGACGGGTTGGTGAACAGTCGGCTGAGAGGATCTCAGATCTCCTTTTCAGCCACGGTCTTGTGAAGGGACGTCTAAAAACAGGAACTCCTCCGCGCGTCGCAATGGAGAGCCTCGACCTTCGGGGTCTTGAGCCCCATAACGGTGATGATGATCCAAAGCCATTCTCAATCCACACGTCTCGCGTAAAGAACCACCTGGCGTGTTATGCAACGTCAACAAGCGAACACACTCATGAAGTGTTGCGGGATGGGTTTGAGCGCTCTCCGATGTTTACGGGTCGCATCAAAGGGGCTGGACCTCGATACTGTCCTTCGATCGAGGACAAGATCGATCGGTTTTCCGATAAGAGTTCACACACGATCGTCTTGGAGCCTGAAGGACTCCATACAAATACAGTCTATGTGAATGGTTTCTCAACTAGTTTACCTGTTGATATCCAGGAGCGGGGACTTCGATCAATACGAGGTCTTGAACAGTGTGAGATCCTTCGGCACGGCTATGCTGTTGAATATGACTTCTTCTTCCCCTACCAACTAACATTTGGACTCGAAACAAAGGCCATTAAGGGGCTCTTCTTCGCAGGTCAGATCAATGGTACATCGGGATACGAGGAAGCTGCCGCTCAGGGGTTGATCGCTGGCATCAACGCAGCCTTGTCTGTTCGAGGAGAAGGGATGTTCACGCTAAAGCGTTCAGAGGCGTACATAGGAGTGATGATCGACGACCTCGTTAATAAGAACACAGAAGAGCCGTATCGCGTCTTTACATCGTTGGCCGAGTATCGATTGTTACTCCGCATAGACACAGCGTATACACGCCTTTCCAAATATGGGCGCGCCCTTGGCCTCATCAACGAATCCACGTGGAACAGAATTCTACGGAACGAGGATTTGACATCAAAACTCGATACATATGCAACCTCAAAGAAGGTTACTCCGTTCGATGCAAATCCTCGACTTGATGTTTTGAACGAAGATCCGATCAGTGAAACCACTACACTGCGAACGTTAGTCCGACGCCCTACCGTTTCGCTTTCGAGCTTTATCGATGCAACCCAACCCGATCTGTCCATCTATGGTGAGCATCCAGATGTCGTTCATCGTGTTGATACAGCGATCCGTTACGAGGGGTACATTGAAAAACTGCATAGAGATATCGAACGCTTCCGCCAGCAGGAATCGATGATGATTCCCGAGGCGTTCAATTACGGGGCTGTGCAGAGCCTATCAACTGAGGGCCGCGAAAAGCTATCTCGAATTCGTCCTGCGTCGCTCGGCCAAGCATCTCGGATACCCGGCGTCTCGGCTTCAGATGTATCGATACTTGCTCTGTATCTGCGCTAAGATCTCGTTTACCGAATGATCTGAAGTTGTTTGGATATCGAGAGGTTTGGCCCTTGCAGGACCATCACGTATGATCCCTGCGCAAGCGGTGAGATATCGATCGATGTGCCCGTACCCGCAACGGTGTATGAAGCGACCATCGCTCCAGAGGTAGAGAAGACCATTATGCGAGACAACTCTTGCATCCCACCGATGTGGACTTGATTCGATGCTGGGTTTGGGGCAATAAGAACTCCACCTAGATCATCCGAAGCCACACTCGACGCTTCTTCGATCGAGATATTTCGCTCTGTCACATCTTCTATGGCTACACCATCTTGACGAATGCGGATGCTATATCCAGGGCCGATCGGCACCGTTTGCGGCACAGACCAGAGGAAACCTCGGGAAGGTGCCTGGACATTTTCCGCAATTAGGATTGTCTCATTATTTACGAGTTCTAGGCGGACATTGCCCGTTATGTTTGACCTCCAGGAGATGGGATACGAACGACCCCGTCTCCAAGTCTGCTGAACATTTGCCGAATCGATCTCTATGAAGGGGGCTCGCACGACAAAGGTTTGCTCTTGGGCTTGTGGAGATTGAAACAACTGCGCTCCATTTGCTGCACGGAGTATTGCCTTAGCAGTCCATGTATAGGAACCATATGCGAGTGTATCCGTGGCCTGCACTGCGTCTCTTGTTGTTGTTGTATCTGCCGCACTTCCGGCTCGTGGAAGTGAATAGGTGAGGTGTGTGGAGTGGCCTTGTGGGGAGACAATGAATGTGGGTCGGGTACCAACATCCTCTCCATTGACAGGAGAGACAAGTAGGGGGCTCACGAGCGAATCAGGCACTGGATTAATCGGTGAACCGAAACAAAATTCGCCCACCTCTGACGTATCAATCACAAGTTCACGGGTGTTTGGATTGAACCGTGTAGGGAGTGGAACGAAGTTCCCTTTTCCAATCTGTGGGCGGTAATACACGACCGTGTTTAGTGGATCGGTGACACCAAAGAGATCTGCTTTAAAACGGAACTCTGCCCCGTGACTCTCCATACCCTCTTGGGTGATTGTCATTCTGCTCTGGTACAATACACGGGGTGGATTTGCTCGTGGAGCACCTGTTCCTCGACGGGCCACAAACCGAGGATTCTCGGGTGACCACATATACCGTCGAGCTGTGGTGGTGTTGTAGAAAAATGAGATGAGGGTGTGGTATGTTATGGAAACACCTACGGTGTCTGTACCACGGGTATAGGTATATGTGTTTGTAGGGAGGATTTCATCGATCAGAACATCAGCCGTGTGGCGTCCGGGTGGAGTGAGAGCGCGTTCGGCTCTGTATGGGATCATCGCATTGGGAAGTTCTGCCTCTAGGACAACGCCACCTGTAGGATCAGTCTCGGTAATGAGTGTACGATTATTCGAGAGTGCCGAGCCCCATGATATGAGTCTGTTGCCATTCGGAAGTGTTTGAAGGGAGCCTTGTGCTGATGCAAACAGGTCGGGAGATTTGCGATACCGCCAGACGAGGGGGCACGTCTTATCTAACTCGTTCACACGGTACTCACATGCCCTAGACCACTGAGGGGTGCGCTGATTTCCATTATCGAAGAGTGTGATGTTCCCATTTCGGATTTTGCGAACATCATGGGGGTAGGAAAACTCTGCTGTTTCCCTTGGGTCCACATCATTCGTGATGGTGAACTGATTCAACTTGCCTCCCAGCACCCAGATAACCTTTCCGGTTGTTCGATGAACCTTGGCGATGAGGGAGGCATTACGAGCACAGATTAGAAGGTTTCCGTCTGTATCAACCTCAACCGAATTCACAGCAAAGTATCGGATGAAGGGGGCCCGAAGATCCTCAAACGAAACCGTCACTGGAAAGTGATCTATTGACTTCCACTGGAAAAGCAGGCGTCCGTCGATGTCGAGCTCTTGTATAACAGACTGTTGAACCACCGCTGCCGGGTGAGCCCCCTCTCCGGCATACCGTCTCATATCCATGATGAGGTTTTCATAGCCAATGATCAGACGATTGCCGTTCGGGAGGACGGTTGCGCTTTCCATAGAGAGTGTGTAGGAATTTGCAGCCTGTGTGATGGAGTCCTGAGACTTCAAAGCTGTATCGGTGATGAACAGGGAGGATGAAGCGCGTGTATCTATCGCGTTCGGACGATTCACGGTATAGGCTAGGCGTCCATCCGGTTGAATCCGGAAGTCGTAAGCATACTCGTTCAACACTCGACTTACCAGCACCTTCCCATCATTCCCGACAACCATCAGTGCGGGTGCAAATGGTGGGGTGGGGATCCGGTTGTTTGGTGCTATGTAAAGGGATCCTTGGGTTGGATTGGCGCTTACTCGTATGGTTACGGGAGGAACGATCTGTGCACGACCAACAACCGAACAAAGACAGGCGAGGATTAGCACGAAGCTGGGGTGTATTGGAGAAACCATCGGGTAGGTTGGTGGTTTGTAGAGTGGTGAGTGGTTATACGGTGAACAACCGTTGACGTGATCTTTGGTAACAGAAGAGAGATGATCGATCATGTGCGAAGTAAATTTGCGACATGATAGACATCAAACTCATCCGCGAGCAGCCAGAGGTCGTTCAACAGAACTGCCTAAACAAGAACGATACGACCGATATCGCTTCGGTTGTTGAACTAGACCGTAAGCGTCGTTCGATCATCCAGACCGTTGAGGACCTCAAAAATACCCGCAACGTGGTATCGAACGAGATTTCTGCTCTGAAGAAGCATGGTCAGGACGCTACGGAAAAAATTATCGCTATGCGGGAAGTGGGTGACCGGATCAAAGAGTACGACGAGGAACTTCGAGGTATCGAAGAAAGTATCGAGAGCATCATGCTCATGATTCCCAACATTGCACACCCAACGGTGCCGGTTGGTAGAACAGCTGAAGAGAATATTGAGATTCGTCGTGTGGGCGAATGCGGAGATCGTGGAAACCGAGTGGACCATATCGCGATATCTCAGAAGCTCGGAATTCTCGATTTCGAACGTGGGGCAAAGGTAACAGGGTCCGGTTTTGGCTTCTACGTTGGGAAAGGGGCTCGCCTCGAACGCGCGCTGATCAATTTCTTCCTGGATGTGAATACAAACGAAGGTGGGTATCAAGAGATCATTCCCCCGTTTGTGGTGAACGCTGCTTCATGTCGTGGAACAGGACAACTGCCAAAGTCGCAAGAGGATATGTATCACGCCGAACGTGATGACCTCTATCTGGTCCCTACCGCAGAGGTACCGATCACGAACTACCACCGAGACGAGATCGTGCCTACAGGAGATCTCCCGATACGGTATGCGGGATACTCGGCGTGTTTCCGTCGGGAGGCAGGAAGTCACGGTAAAGACACCCGAGGATTCCTTCGAGTACACCAGTTCAATAAGGTGGAACTGGTCAAGTTTGTGCGTCCGGAAACATCGTATGATGAGCTCGAATCGCTCGTCGGGAACGTCGAAACGCTTCTCCAGCGTCTTGGTCTGACCTACCGAGTACTGCTGCTGTGCACGGGAGATATGACGTTTGGTGGATCTAAGACGTACGATCTGGAAGTATGGTCACCGGTCGAACAGAAGTGGCTAGAGGTGAGCTCCTGCACCAACTTTGAATCATTTCAGGCTCGCCGCGCAAACATTCGCTATCGGGTTGAGGAAACCGGTAAACCGGACTTTGTACATACCCTGAATGGAAGCGGATTGGCTACTTCCCGAATCATGGTGGCGCTGCTTGAGCATTATCAGACCGAAGATGGTGGGGTGGTGATTCCGGAGTGCCTGCGACCGTATTGCGGTTTCGATCAGATCTGACGTTCGAAACTCGACAACGAACCATTCAACTCCAAAACGCCCCCTCCATCATACATACATATTCTTTCTTTTTCTGGGGAAGAAGAGAAGAATAATGGATGGACATGATACTCTGTGGACAACGTGGATAGATTATCCTTGTTCCCCCTCTACCCCTACTATCTACGGCAAAATCACACACCAACACTCTCGATCATTACGTTCTTGAGCCGGGGAAAACCCCACTTACCCTTATCGCTGCAAAGTACAAGTTGGGAAGAGTTCGTTGTTGTAATCCACCACACTGTGGACGAAGATCAACCTTTACGGAAACTATCCACCGTAAAACACCCAAAGGTTGATATCAACGTGAACACAACAGTTTGGAAAAATCGAAACCCCGTAAGTCCAACAAAACACCATTCCACACCCTGTGAATTGTGAACAATGTGTGGTTTAAACGGTGGGTAGAGCTTCGGACTACACTTTGGACTCGATATACGCCATACAAAGGTCGACCGTGGCCATGATCCCTTCTACGTGTGCACGCTCCATACCGTGGGAGGCTGCAACCCCCGGACCTATCAAACCGACGCGAACATCAGCTCCAGCTCGCCAGGCAGCCGTACCATCCGAGCTGTAGAATGGATACACATCGATTGCATGGGGAATGTTGCGTTGTTCGGCTAACCGCACTAGTTCTGCTCGCACATGGTAATCATAGGGTCCACCGGAATCCTTAGCACAGATCGAGCACAGATGCTCGTTCCCTTCGCACGCATCCCCAACCACACCCATATCGATCACTATGAGATCTTCGATCGAAGGGCTTAGTGAGGGGGCTCCTCCGTGTCCGACCTCTTCATAGGTTGAGAAGAACAACTCAACAGGAACATCGCGTCCCCCTTCAGAGCAGCGTCGTGCTAGATCAAACAACACCGCACAGCCCGCCTTGTTATCCAGAAAATGACTCTTGATGTAACCGTTGGGTAGTCGCTGAAATTTTGGATCAAAGGCAACGATATCACCTATCCGGATACCCAACGCTCGCACATCATCCGGCTTTGAGACCTTTTCATCGATTCGGATGTGCATCGTTGATACGCTCCGTTCCTTTGTTGCGGCCTGGTTGTTGGCGTGCGTAGAAGGATCGTTCAACAGGAGTGTTCCAGAAAGGACGCTTCCGTTCATCGTGTGGATACGGACATATCCTCCTTCAAAGCTTTGCAGAAGTGGTCCACCAAGAAGAGAGAAGCGAAGCGTCCCGTTTGGGTTAAATCCAGAGACGATAGCGCCAAGCGTATCCGTGTGGGCAGCAAATGCGATGCGCGGTTCCTCACCAAGGGAGCACCGCACAGCCCCTTTTCGAGTTCGAACCGGTGAAAAGCCGTACTCCCGCAGTGTCCGCTCAATCATATCGGCGGCGGCGTGGGTGAACCCTGTGGGCGAATCAATGGCGAGAAGCCGCTCAAGAAGATCGATCGATTGCATAGGCGTAGGTTTGCAGTGATTCACAAACATACCAATCGACCCAATCGCTATGGCACAGGTTCATCCCTACGACACCACACTCGGTAATGGCTTGCGCGTCATCGTCTGTCCCGACCATTCTGCGCCTGTCGCCAATGTAACAGTGATGTATCGTGTCGGCTCACATGATGAACGCCGCGGCAAGACGGGGCTTGCTCATCTTTTCGAACACCTCATGTTCGATAACGCCGCCCCGGGAAATGATAAACAGTATGATGTTTTCTGTACAAAATCCGGTGGTACAAACAATGCCTATACAACGTTCGACTACACAACCTATCACATCGATCTACCTGCGAACAACATCGAGATGGGTTTCTGGTTGGAATCTGAGCGCATGCGATCATTTCGCATCACACAACACG
Organism: uncultured Melioribacter sp.; assembly: GCA_964393485.1. Lineage (GTDB taxonomy): Bacteria > Bacteroidota > Ignavibacteria > Kapaibacteriales > Kapaibacteriaceae > UBA10438. Next base: position 23,691 of record CAYMTW010000006.1, read on the forward strand.
CGCTTCAAACGCAGCGCAGCGTGGTTGTAGAGGAGATAAACCAGAACGTGAACAACCAACCCTATGGCATCTGGCGCAGAGCAATGCAAGAGATATCATTCGCCCCTTCCTCCTCGTACTCCTGGGATGTCTATGGATACGAATCCGATGTATCGAGCGTAACGATCGATGATGCCCGATCATTCTTCGAAACGTTCTACCGTCCATCCAACGCGGTTCTCTGTGTAGCGGGCGATGTTACACCGGAGCGAGCGGTGGAGCTCGCACAGCGGTATTTCGGCGATATTGAGAACACCCACGAAACGATCGCACGCAATACTTTCAACGCATCGGAACGATCATATGGGGCTCATCGGGTTGTAGAGGATAATGTTCCAATGACCGCGGTTTTTATGGCCGCTCATGTTCCGGGATACGTCAACAGCGAGTTGTTGGACGTAGAGATCGCTTCTTCTATCCTAGGGTCAGGTAAAAGCTCCTTTCTCTACAACGAACTCGTTTCGAAGCGTGGGATTGCATCGGCTGCCGGAGCCTTTGTTGACCGACGAGCGAATGCCTCGTTACTGACGTTTTACGCCTATGCAGCAGATCCAAGCATCACGGGTGATGCTCTCGCGAGCGCTGTTTATGAAACACTGAACAAAACAGAGGTGACACAGAAACACCTTGATGCCGCCGTAAACAAACTCCGTACAAGTCATGCGTCGGAGATTATGAAGGCCAACGGCGTAGCAGATTCTGTGGCGTGGACGACGCTGTTTTGGAACGATCCACAGCGGATGAACACCATCCTGGATGATTACCGGAATGTCACTCTGGAGCAGATCATAGCTCTGCAACAAGAAGTAAGCACGGCCGATGCCTTCACACGTCTGGACATCGTCCCCCGGTCATCAGACCGATCGTAGAAGCCGACCCGCGGCACGGATCGTCTCGTCAGTTTTCGCAAAGCACACTCGCAGCACGCGATCAGAACTCTGGTGAGCCCCTTGATAGAACGGTGACAGCGGTATGCACGCAACACCATGTTCATGCACAAGTCGCATGGCAAGGTCGGTATCAGATTCCTCAGAGATGTTTTCGTACCCGATCAGCTGAAAGTATGACCCGGTACAGGGACGCAGCGTCCAGCGGGATCCTGCAAGTTCTTCGCGAAACAAATCCCGCTTTGCTGTGAAGAACTCACCAAGCGATTGGTACCGACTGGAATCATGCATGTACTCGGCAAGTGCATACTGTGCTGGGGCATTGACGCAGAACGATACAAATTGATGGACCTTGCGGAATTCCCGTGTAAGCACAGGCGATGCCACACACGCCCCCACTTTCCAACCCGTGATGTGAAAGGTCTTGCCGAAGGATGTGACAACAAAACAACGATCGCGAAGTAGAGGGTGCATCAAGGGGCTAACATGGCGCACACCGTCATACGTGATAAGCTCATAGACTTCATCACTCAGCACGACGAGGTTATGCTCAACGGCAATCTCCGATAGGGTGTTGATGTCATCCATCGTGAGGGTGCTACCGCAAGGGTTGTGCGGTGAGTTGATGATGACCATCCGCGTCTTCGGCGTAATGTTCACCCGCACTTGGTCCCAATCCGGCGTGTACTCCGGAGCTGGAAGCGGTAGAGACCGCACAACACCCCCGACGGTTTCGACGGCGGGTCTGTACGAGTCATAACAGGGTTCAAAGACGATCACCTCTTCACCGGGTCTGATCACCGCCGCAATAGCTGTGAAGAGTGCGGCAGTAGCTCCTGGGGTGATCGTGATCTCTTCTTCGGGGTCTACCCGAAGGCCATGCATCACCGAATACTTTTCCGCTACACTTTGACGGAGTTCACCAATGCCCGGCATCGGTGCATACTGATTGCGACCCTCTCTTGTGGCCTTTTCAAGTAGTGTTGACAACAAGGGGTCAATCTGATAATCCGGAAACCCTTGTGAAACGTTAACAGCCCCTGCTTGTTGGGCAAGGGCTGTCATGACGGAAAAGATCGTTGTTCCTACGTTGGGGAGTTTTGACTCCATTATGATTCTTCCTGGACGTCCTCGTCCTCTTCGAAGATGAGCTTTACGCGCTTTGCAACCTCTTCACCTTCCCGATTAAACCCAATGGTAAAGTCCACAGGGTCGCCCTCGCGCAGATCTGTGAACTCCGCATTCAAGATGTCTGATGAGTGGAAGAAAAGGTTGTTCGGTGGGTATTTGATGAAACCATACCCGTTCTTGAGCGTTAGCACGTACGATTCGAAACGCTCTGAGTCATCATCTTCGTCGAGGTCGATTCGCGGCATACGACCCTCGGACAACTCCTGAAACTCTCTCGGATCACGCGGTGGTCGTGGTTGGGTATCATCTCGCCGGACAAACAGATTCTGCAGGATCTCATCACTCTGTGCTTGACGGCTCTCGATTAGCGAATGCATCTGCACGGGATAGGTCACCTCTTCGAGTAATTCCTGTGACGTGCGAGTCACTATGTGTTTGCCTTCATTATCGATGAATTCAAAATCCCACGACAGAACCATTACCCGCGCACCCAGATTGTTGATCTTCCGGACAAGGGGCACGTAGTTTCCATCAGACGTAACGATCACCACGACATCAAACTGCTTGAGTAGGGTGAGCTCGTAGGCCTCAAGCGCCATCCAAACATCTATGCCTTTTTCCTCGCGACGTCCACCACTGTGACGCAGAGGAAGGTAGTGTGTGATCACCCCTTCCCACATCAGAATATCTTCGAACACGCGATCGTAATAGAGTAGGTTTCCACGCTGTTGAGCTTCATTGGCCGAGATACGTCCGCGGAAGAAGTGACTATCAACGATCTGTGTAAGATGTACTTCTGTGTTTTCTTCCGCAGCGATACGGTGCCGGATGAACTCGTGTAATCCCCGAAGGCTTATCCGGCTATTGCGCGGGTGGTTGAATGCGTAATAATTGCTGACATGGAGGAAGTAATTGCCATCATAGAAGAGGGCAACCTTCGTCAGCTTAGTGCTGCACTGGGAGGTCATGGTGGTACAGGTTGTGTATATAAACTGGACGTCGGTATGACATCCTTTGACATAGTAAAAGCCATCACCAAAATATCAGAATTTTGCGCCGGCCGCTTCTAATATCCGAATAATAGTTTTTCTTCGATTGAACTTCGCATACGTCAATGCAGTCAGACCGGAATGATCAACGAGCTCCAGTTCCGGCTTATAGCGGAGCAGGATTCTCATCATTTCATCCTCCCCGAGAACTGCCAAAAGCATAAGAGGGGTGCGTCCTCGAAGATCCCGTGTGCGGATGAGAGCCCCTTTTTCTAGCAATTCTTCCATTGCCCCGAGGTGACGGTTGCCGCAGGCAAGCATTAACGCCGAATTGCCCTCACGGTCCCGAAAGTCAACATCGGCACCGGCGTCACAGAGTTGGGTGACTACATTCGTGTGGCCCTGACGCGCGGCCACGTGAAGAGGTGAGCGTCCACGCGCATCAAGGATGTTGGGGTTTGCGCGCAGGGCTATGATCATGGGGCTGCACCGGTCCCGACCATGAAACGCCGCGGCATGAAGAGCCGTCATTCCACCATCTGCCTGAATGTCCGGATCGGGACGATACCGAACAAGAAGCTCCACCATTGCGCTGTCATTGGCTAGTGTCGCCAGGATAAGGGGCGTGATGCCACGCCCATCCTGCTCGTTGATCCGCGCTGTGGACTTTCGCAGGATCTTGGTGACAGCCTGAATATTGCCGGACTGCACTGCCTCGAGAACAGACTGTGCCTTTGCAAGCACACCACCACACAGGATGAGTGCAAGAATCAGAGAGACGTGGATCTGAACGCGTGACACAGGTTAGAATCCCTGCTTCTGGAGAAAGATGCCCTTATCTACCTTGGCAAAAAAGTCTTGGTAGAACTTTGGATCCTTGATGACATAAACCTCAGCCGGATTGCCAGTGTTATCGAGGATCTTGGCCTGAAAATTTGCTCGAACGCGTGTGCGTTTGCCAAACTCGGAAATGTTCACGCTGGCTTCGATCTGCTTGAACTTGTTGTAGCGCTGCTCCTGTTGCTGGCGACCACCTTGATTATTGCGTCCTGAAAGCAGTGCCGCGAACGCTTCACTCCAGTAGGAGTCGCTCGCCGTGGGTTGGCCCGTGAGTTGAATTTCTTTCGTAGCCGTGAGTAGCCCCAGATCAACGACAGCATTTTTCACCACAAACCCATCGTCCTGTAGGACGTTCAGCAGGGCCTTCATTACAAGCTTGACGTCGTTGGTGTCAAACTCCCGCGTCTGAAACTCACGCGTCTGGAGTTGAGTCTCTGGAGGTTGAAGCCTCGGTGGACGGTTGATGATGGTACATGAGGATACCAGAAGTGCTATGAGAAGTGTCGGAAACCCAACACGGTGCAGCGAAGCAGACATGATCAAAACTTGCTCTGGTGATAATTGAAGTTCAACACCTTTCCGTCTTTGTCAAAGGTGATGACAACCGTCAGAGTGCGCTGTGTTGTGGCCGCAGCACCACTCTGATTGGAAATACCGCCAAGGATCAGGAAGATGGCGCTTTGGCCTTCAGAGTATGAAGCTTCTGTGGCGATCTTATCATAGACCCACACCTCGCGTCCGTCATCTTCGGTCCGTGTGATGTTCGGCGAACCCAGAGCGGTAGCCACTTCCGCCACCCCCATTCCCTTTTTGATCTCGCGGCGTACGATACCTGCTGTGAGCTCACGCTCCTGTGTCGAGTGCAGGGAGTTGCGATGATCCTGGACCGTGCGGCATGATGGCGCAAGGACAAGAGTCGACAGAAGGACGGAAATGAGAAAACTCGAGCGTAGGTTCATGTTGAACTCCTTGATTCACCAGGGAATCTATAAGTGAAAGGTCACACCCAGTCGAAACATGATCACACCAGGTCGATCGACCCGTACCTCGCGAAACGTGTAGTCAAGTCCGCTGTCATCGATCAAATCCGCGTAGGAAAATGTCACGGAACTGCCCGTGATATAACGAAAACGAATATCGATTAATGTTCGCTGGAGTGAATTTGGCAATGTTATGACGTCTGCCACCTTCACCAAGGCACCCAAACCAACCCCATAGTTCCAGTTATGATCGCCCCTTCCTTCGGGACTGTCCGTGGTCGTATCGGCGTTGATGATCGTCCGAACGGTGACATCCGAAGAGTAGAATGTTATGCCCCCTATCAGCTCGGCATAGGGATACACCCAGTTTTCGATACTCGGCTGAAAACCGACAGTCGTCAGGATTGGCAGCTTAAAATTTGATGTGTTGACGCTGAATTTCCGTGTAGAGCTCGGAGAGATCTCGCGATCTTTCGATGGATAAAACACCACCGAGGCCTCTGCGCCGATGAACACAGGAACGGGATCAAAGTACTGCCCGATCTCGAATCCAAACCCATATCCGGTCGCCGGCGCATTGATGGATTCCATACCGGTGCGGAAATCACCCTGAGCAATACTCTGCATAAACCCCATCGTCCACTGCAGTGGCAACGCCTGATCCTTGATCCTCGCGATAAGGGCGGGACTGATGTCATCCTCTGGACCCACCGCTGGTGGGTCTCCCGTGACCTGAGCCGGAAGAAGCCGTACCCCTAGGATGATGAATGTCGCAAGAATGGCAAGCCGCATGGCGCGAAGTTACCATTGAATAAAAAGCCCCCTGCAAACAGATGGTAACTCGGATGAACAAGATTCAGCAACGAAGTTCGCAACCGTTGATTTCGGGGGGGAACAACGACATGGCGAATCAATCGCGACGCACGTTTGTGCAGACGGCTATTCTGGCTTCCGGAGCGATCCTGGCAGGGGGCATGCGAATGACGGCTCACCCATACGCGGCCAGTGAAACGATCCACCGTGTTCCGCGCCTGGACCTTGCCGAGCAATGTGCTGTATGGGCCTGCTGGGTTGGCCAATCCACGGTTCTTATCAAGGTCGGATCGACGTGGGTTCTGACCGATCCCGTGTTTTCCGACGTCGTCGGGCTAAACATCCTGGGGTTGCGCATTGGACCGCGCAGGATCACACCCCCAGCCCTCACGGTGGACGAGATACCTCGTCCAGATGTCGTTCTATTGTCTCATGCCCACATGGACCATTTGGATCTACCGTCGTTAGATATGCTTACCGCCCGCTGGCCCGGACAGATCGATGTTCTCACACCACCAAACACCGCAGACCTGATAACCGAGTTTCCGTGGAGATCCGTCGGAGAGATCGACTGGAACGAAACAACCTTTCACGCCGGTATTGGTTTTACAGCCCTTGAGGTGAAGCACAACGGATGGAGACTGCCTGGAGAACCATGCCGTTCGCACGGTGATCTTCGCCATGGCCGCAGCTATAACGGTTACCTTCTCGACTGCAATGGTGCACGCGTGGTGTTCGGAGGAGACACAGCCTACACGCCAACCTTTGGTCGGATTGCGGGTGGAGTGGACCTTGCCATCATGCCAATTGGATCGTACCAGGGTTTTGAGAATGACCACTGTACACCGGAGCAGGCCCTGGCAATGTCCGCCATGATGCGCGCGCGATCACTGATGCCGATCCATCACCTGACCTTTAAGCAGAGCGCGGAACCGATCGCAGAGCCGCTGAAGCGCCTTCATCAGATGTCCCGTAACTACGACATGGTTCTCGCTGCCCGACTTCCTGGAAGCACATTCTCGATGCTCGGTTGATCTTCGGTATGCTAGGCTGAGTGGTGCTATCATAGGAAATCCGCTATGTTGGACTCCGACCATGAATAGCCTCTTTCCCGATCAGGATTCCCCTACACCGGCCGAGCACGCCCACCGCCCACTGTCCGAACGCATCCGTCCGCTCACACTCAACGATGTTGCCGGACAGGAGCACCTACTCGGCGAGGGGGCTCCCCTGCGCCGATTCATTGAGCGCGGAGACCTCCCATCGATCATCCTGTGGGGTCCGCCCGGTACCGGCAAGACCACCCTGGCCGGCATCCTTGCATCATCGATCGATGCCCGACTGGAGCGCCTTTCTGCCGTGGATTCGGGCGTAAAGGAACTGCGAGAAGCGATGCGCCGTGCCGATCAGCAACGGGCAAAAGGTCGCCGCACTGTCGTATTCATCGACGAGATCCATCGGTTCAATAAGGCCCAACAAGATGCCCTACTCCACGCCGTTGAGGACGGGGTCATCACACTAATCGGCGCGACAACCGAGAACCCCTCGTTCGAGGTCAACTCTGCCCTTCTTTCGCGATGTCACGTGTATGTGCTGACATCACTACCGGATGATCAGGTCGCGCGCATTGTTGATCGGGCTCTCGGGGAGTTCCATGCCACTGGGCTAGATATCGTCGTTGACGACATGACTACGCTGCTCCGGTTGAGTGGTGGCGACGCTCGTAAAGCCCTGAACGCTCTGGAGGCCGCGGTCATGATGCGTCCGGCTTCTTCGGGTCCATTTCGCGTTACCGCCGACATTCTAGCCCAAGCCGTTCAGCGTCGAGTGCTGCGTTATGACAAACACGGAGATAATCATTACGACACTGTCTCGGCGTTCATCAAATCCATGCGCGGGAGTGATCCAGACGCCGCTCTGCTCTACCTTGCCGTGATGATCGATGCCGGAGAAGACCCCACCTTCATTGCGCGCCGCATGATCATTTTTGCCAGCGAAGACATCGGTAACGCGGATCCACACGCCCTCGCCGTTGCCCTTAACGTCTATCAGGCCGTTGAGCGAATCGGTATGCCCGAGGGACGCATCGTCCTGGCACAAGGAGTGACATACCTGGCCACAGCGCCCAAATCCAATGCGAGCTATTTGGCAATTGATGCCGCACTCGCAGCGGTCCGCAGCGGAACACCAATGAGCATCCCCAACCACCTGCGAAACGCCCCAACCCCGCTCATGAAAGATCAGGGTTTCGGCAAAGGGTATGATTATCCACACATCCACCCGGACCACTTTGTCCGTGCTGAGTATCTGCCAGATGGATGGCAAGAATCGGTGTTCTACGACCCCACCTCTCAGGGGGCTGAGAAAGACATCCGCGAGCGCCACTATGGGCGCTGGCCCGATCGGCGAGATCGCTCCTAGGACTATTTCTTGGGCTGAGCGGCCTTGATCTCTGCAGCCCGTTTCGCGGCCGCTTTCTTTGCCCGTCGTTCGTTGTAATTGATGCTTTCCAGCAGCTTCACGTGGGGGCGGATGATTCCCCGCTCACGAAGCACACTATCGGCTGTGATGTAGCGCTTGTAATTCCGAAGTGACCCGCGGCTTTCTTTGGGTACCTGTGAGATTGGAATCAGCGCTTCTTCAACTGACATCGGGTCTGCTGGAAGATCGATCGCCACAGGAGCATTCGATGTCAGTTCAAGCCACGGGCCACCCCGTCTCCGGGCAAAATTGAAAATGTCCACGATGATCACTGGCGTGCCAGACATTGGGATATAGGTGTGCCGGACCGTGTCTTTCCGGGCAACACGAACCCATCGAAAGAGCCACTCTGCGTCTTCAATGAACTGGCGGACGCAGGAATGCGAGACCGGACGACCAGGCATATCAAACTGGTGAAAGGCACTTCCGGCCTGCAGATGGAAGTTGACCGTGAACGGCAATTTCCACTCGTCATTCAGCGAACTGATCCGCAGTCGTTGTCGCCAGTTCACAGCGTAGCGTCCGGGAAACGACGGTTTACGTTCCTCACCCGAATTGCAGGCAGCGAAGCGAACCAACTCACCATATTCATAACAGGCATAGGCCTGCCAGGCATTACTCACGAGGACGACCTTGGGTAGTGAATCGCCCCCTTCCCAGTACTGAGGGAAAATCGAGTACGCCCGAAGATCTTTCACAATAGTGTCCGGCATGACCAGCGTATCGCCGAGGCGCACATACTGGATGTCCTTGCGGTTCAGGAGCCGCATCGCTCGATAGGCGTCATCGGTCTCAGCAGAGCGGCCACATACTCGTCGGATACTATCCAGAATGCCCTTGGAATGTATGGCAACCCGGTGGTAGGCGATCGTGGGGAATCGCTTTTCAAGACTATCACGTCGCTGCCGGCGACGTTCACCATCACTCATGCTCTGCACGGGTGCGGCCGACGGCGACGATCCAACCGACAGCAGACGCTGTCCGTCGGTGTAGATAAAGAGCATGGTTGAAACAAAGATGATCCCGGAAACACCGAGAACCACCGTTGGAAGCAGACGTCGTCTGGACATGGAGCTTAGATTATTCGGGCAGCCACAAATCTCGCTAGTTTCGTCGTTAGCTATGCTTACCCGTTCGATTTACTGTAGCATAATCTGTGCCATGCTTCTGAGTTGCACAACTGAGAAGCCGGCGGAACAACAGGTGCTTCCAAAAGCCCCTCCACCGTCCACCGTTGGAGCTGTCCGGCAAGGCTACCGCGTGCTACAAACGCTACCTCATGACCGGGGGGCCTTCACCCAGGGTCTGGTTGTTCATGATGGTCATTTTCTCGAAAGCACAGGACAATACGGCTTCTCGAGTCTCCGACGTGTTTCAATACGAAACGGCGTCGTAAAGCAGAAGGAGTCCGTTGATGCCCGGTACTTTGGCGAGGGCATCGCAGTCCTTCAGGGCCGGGTATATATGCTGACGTGGCTCAACCAGAAGGGCTTCATATACGATGCGAAGACCCTAAAACAGGTTGATGAGTTTTCATATTCCGGCGAAGGCTGGGGACTCGCCACCGATGGCAACAGCTTATACATGAGCAACGGTACGAGTACGATTTCGGTCCACGCTCCAGCTGGATTCCGACGTATTCGATCGATCGATGTGACACTCGACGGAAGCCCCCTGGGGAATCTCAATGAATTGGAATGGATTCGCGGTGAGATCTGGGCTAATGTCTGGCAAACAGAAAAGATCGTCCGTATTGACCCTTCAAGCGGTCGGGTCACCGCTGTCATCGATATGGAGAGCATCCTGCCCGAGACAGAACGCACACCCTCAACCGATGTTATGAATGGGATTGCCTGGGATTCGGTTAATAACGCTATTTACGTTACAGGCAAGCACTGGCCCACAACTTTTAAGATTGACGTTTTGTAGCGTCACGTTTCTTCCGGAAAACGCACTACAGCCGATAGGTACATCGCGATGATGTACATGAATACCCATTCATCTATCGGAGGTTTGTATGCTTTTCCGTTTTTCTCTTGTTGCGTTGTGTTTATCGGTAGTAGCATCATGGGCACAGATCGATGCGATCTCAACAATGCCCTACGATGGCCAGACAGATGTTTCTCCATCGTCCTCCGTGCGGGTGCGAGCCCCGTCCCCAATAGTCCCAGCATCCGTTTCTGGACACTACCCGAGAGCAACCCGCCATATTCAGTTGACGGAACCAACGGTGCTTGTGATTCGGAAGTCAGTTCAGGAAACCGTTGATCGTAAGGACTGGGCTCGGCTTGGCATCGTTGGAACAACCACCCTCACGGACGAACATACGCTGGAGTGGCGTCCAAAGCGCTTGCTACCGGGTATCACCTACCACTGTGTTGTGCAGGGATTACAGATAGAGTCTGCTACGGGTAACACCCCGATGTCTGCCATCGAGTTCGATTTCACAACGTCAGGTAACGTGCCACGGGTTGCCTCATCGACGATTGATACCGTGTCGATCATTGCCTGTCAGACACCTATCTGGGTACGGATAAGCTCCTGTGCGGGCGACGATGTCTCGTTCCACGATATCATTAAGATTGAGCAGCCAAACACCGATGGTTCATGGACAACATCGGATCAGGCTCAGATACAGCGTGTCGGGTGCGATTTGATCTCTGTGGTCCCACTTCATGGCTGGCGCACAGGAGTTGCACTGCGCACGACCGTGGCGATGTCCAAGATCACTGGTGACGCATCCGATGATCGCCGTCTTGAGGCAATCGTTCGAGGAGGATCCCGCATCACCGTCACGCCGATTACGGATAGTAAGACGCCGCTGCCGGAGACTATCCTGAGTGCTGCGGGTTCCAATACCGCGGTTGTTACCGATCAGGATCGGATCGTTGCTGCCATGCCGGCATTTGCTGACGACCGTTGGCGATTTGTTCGCTGGGAGTGTGAGGATTTGCCAAGTGTCCATGATGCAACCACCCCTAGTGTGGACGTAGGCGTTTCCTGCGGGCAGCTGCGCGAACATATTGATCTGCGGGCTGTGTATGAGTACTTCGACACTCTAGAGGTGTCCATTCAAACTGATACACTCGGCGTTGTGGATGTATCAGATCAAGACGGGCGACTACTGTTAACGGTCAAGGATTCCGCGTCGATAGACGTGGGACCCGATGTTTCGCGACTTCTACTCGTTGCCCGTAGCGGTTCCGGAGCAACATTCACTTCATGGTCAAGCCCTATCAGCGGGATAGGGGGCGGGCAGGCACCAACCGTATCCATTCCCGTCTCGGCGATGGTTGCATCGGCAACACCGCCGGGGACCAACACCCAACAACCAAGTGGAAGTGGACACCCACCTACGATACCCCATGTCTTTGTCAATCCAAAGTTTCAGAAGCTTACACCCATTCCTGGGGAACGGTATCGACTAAGGGCACGATTGATGAACTCTCAACCGGAAGAACTGCACCCGATCGATCAGCACGTTCAGTTCACAACAGCGCAGGAGTTTGAGGAACCAAGACGTGAAACACGAAGCGTCTGTGTGGTTGCTGATGAATGTTGGGAAATCACCGGGTACCACGATGCTGCTGTGGGTCCGCCAGTGTGGTTCGACAAAGGACGACGTGATCTCTGCGTGGAGTCGGAGCTTCTCGATCCAGAGAACACGCTCGTGATCTTCGGCCGACGCATTCCGATCGATCTTCGAATCGAACGAGTGCTGTTGAGTTCAGAGAACGATCATGACGTGATACGAGATCGACAGCCCAATCAGGAGACACGCATCGATGTGGACAGACAGGTCTTCATCAACAATGTTGAGCGCTGGCTGCCCGTAGCGGGGATGAACTGTGTTGTCGACGGAGTTGCACTGAGTCGGGTCGGGTTGCGCTGTGGAGACAAGGTCCGCATCACTGTTCGGCCGAGCACAAAGCGCGGAGAACAATGGCGATGGTGGTCGTTCAGATCAAAGTATGTTCAACCGCGGCCAGCCGACCCTATCAACGGTGCGAAGGTGTTTACGCTCACGGTCGCAGAGAATCTTGCCCAGTTTGATGCCACCAGTTGTGATGGCCAGCCCCTTGGCCATCGTGAGATCGCGATGCGGGCTGCGTTCCGACAGCAGTTCGTGATCGATTCGATTGCTCTGCGCATCCGGGTCAATGCACGAGGAGAACGATACAAGGCCGAGTTCAAACAGCGCTGGTTTGATCCCTTCATCTACTACGACCGTCTTGATGACGAGCCATCTGGGTGCCGACAACTGGAGTACATCGCTGCACGAGGAACAACCGTTCGGCTGCGCTTTTCCCGTCCTGTAGAGGTACCTACCGTGTATGCTGGAGGCATCACGGCAAGCTGTCTTTCCAACATTCTCCATACGGATCCGCAAGCCAGAGATCTTGACTTCTCGACAGTCAGTGGAGATCGGGGTAACACAACCTTCTTCTCTTCCACAGGGCAGTTTCTCGACATTGTCGAGTTCTCTGTCTTTGAACCAGGGACGCGTCCGATCAAGCAGGCACTGCATATGGGAATCGTTGACCTCCGCTGTCTTACGTCGATCCGATCAGTGGATGCGGAGCCCCTTGCCACAACGAACGTCTTCACACTGAACCGGATGGAGATTCCGGGATTTGGTCTGCGCATGTCCACGGCGACGTTTGCGTTTGATGGCGATACGGATTGGACACCGTGGGAGAACACGGGTGAGCTCTATCATGCACTCTATGGTATGAACATCGCCGCGACCGGTGCGGCAAATCGCGCCGACGGATTTGTGCGCTATCCCGATTGCCTACAGCAGCAGACATGGACCGGCGATTGCACCAAGGATTATAGTGACAGCGATGGCATCCCGTTCTCATTTGGAGATCGGGAGATCTGGGCACAGACGGCATGGATGGATGCTGATGATATTGCATTTGCTCGGATTGGCTCATGGGACGAGGACTGCAAGAACAACGACCGCTGCCTGGTGAATCGGATTCAGGATGTACTGGCCGAATTGAGAGATCGCGCTGATCAGTTCAAACGGGATCAGGGATCTGACACAGCAACGACCATTCCGGCGGATCTCGTAGCTCTTAGTGCATCTCTGATCAGTGCGTTGCTTCCGATCCAGGAACAGGACGATCATCTCGGCGAGGCAACATATCTGGAGGGTCTATCAACACTCTGGGGAATGTCGAGCCCCACCGCGCCACGTATTCAAATCACCACGGAAAACGCTGACTATCAGATGCGTGGTGTCTGGTTTACGAGTCGTGCCGTTGTTCGATAACGCACCAATTTTTCATCCCATAAACCAGCACCGTGCCATGAAGCTCTTCCGTTGCTCTCCGCTCATCTTCGTGTTTGCAGCCGTGTCGTTGTTGTCTCAACCAATTGGCAAGTACACGATGTGTCTTGAGAATTCCATCGTCATCCCGAGGTCCACAGGATGGAGCGGGTATATCTCCCCATGCATGGACACACTTCGTATCGGACGCTTTGCGCCTGCTGCACCAGCCGGTACGATGCCGATCGGTAGTTGTGCGAAGCTCTTTGAAAAGCAGAGGTACCCCGACACCATGATCTATCGGCAGATACCGGCCACAATGGTGTGTGAGAAGAGCGACAAGCTGCTCGTCGTACCCCATGAGAAACTCCGTCCCGAGTATGATCGCGACAATCAGAAGATATACGTGATTCGTTTGTTCTGCGAGTACTGGAACGGTAAAGAACGAACCGACAGTACCGAATTCGAGTTTCAGGTAGCACCAGCATTCGCGGCCTATGCTCGGGCAATCGACCTTGTTACTGGCGAGGAGATCCAAGAGGACTTTATGGTGGAACCTGACCATCGTAGTCGGGGACACATGAATAACAGGCCGTTGTATCTCCACGCAAACCAGAGGCCACAGTACGAGTTCCGATACTGGACCTGTAGCCACCCCGGGATTCCGTTCGATCGGACGGCCTTCCGTCAGGAGATCGATTATGCATGCTGGCCGACCGGATCAACGGTGATATTCGATGCGATGTATGCTAAGATCACATCAGGAGTTGATGCTGCCATTGATGCAAAGGGGCTAACGATTCGTCGGACCTCAATGACGATAACAGTCGAGAATATCAACGCCAGCCCGGTTCGAATCATCCTCGTCGACATCACAGGTCGCATAGTATATGAGCACCGGGGAACGTTGTCATCGCATACGATATCACTGCAGGAATTCACACCCGGCCTGTATTGCTGTCAGGTACAGAGCGCAGAACATAGTCTTCATTTTTCCATTCACATTTGTTGAGAAAGCATATGAATATCTCACTCCATCAACCCTCAACAGCCTTCCGTCGGAAGCAGACCCGCTTCCTCAATGTCCTAGCTTCGGGACTTCTCTTCATAACAGCGGTCCATGGAAAAGCAGATGTGTTCGTGATCACACCGGATGCATCGTCTACTGTAGCGTCTGGAACGCCGATGGTAATCCGTTGGAGCGATGATTTGGAAACGCCCCTTGTTAATGTCGAGCTATGGGACGGCGTACGCGGAACCACTTCTGTGTTAGCTCGTAACGTTGCGGCCCCGCAGCGCGAGATCTCATGGACCGTTCCAGAAGATGTTGAAACCGGAGACCGGTACCGCTTTGTTGTCCGCGATGCCCGCAACACCTCCCGGGCATTATTCAGTGTCGGCTTTACGGGTCTTGTACGCCGGGCTGAAACACCAAACTCCGTTGTGGAATCAACATCCTTGGCTGGAATCATCGATGTTGCGCCGATGCCGGCAACAGATCGCATTCGTCTCTCGTGGACGCAGACAGTTCGGCGGATCGAGATTGTTGATCTCACCGGTGTCGTGGTGGTTCGGCTCGAGCCGGCCTCGGGTGCTCAAGCCTGTTCCGTCAATGTTTCCACGTTACGTTCTGGCACGTACATCATCGTTGCCTATACGGGCTCTGGAGGCGTCATTCGACGTTCGCTACTTGTGCAGCGTTGATCATGCCAGTGTGTAGGCTGCACCATGACGTGGAATGATGATACGCGTCCCCGGTAGGCGTTCGTGAATTCCAGCCGCAAGAGACTCACAAGCATCGGCGTCACCATGCGCTACAACCACAGTTTTAGGGCGCACATCCACGGCAAGCTCTAACAGGTGCTCACGTGAGGCGTGTCCGCTGAATCGAAACCGTTCGACATCACAAACACGGGTGCACCGTGCATTGCCGAAGTCGAACGGTTTCTTCTTTTCTGAATACAGCAAGCCATGACCGGGCGTTGACGGATCCTGGTACCCTATGAACGCGATACCGTATGCGGGTTTCGAGAACCATTCCCGGCAAAGCGTGTAGGACATTGTTCCGGTGTTGACCATTCCGGAGGGGGCGAGCACAATGGAGGGTTCCCTGAAGTAATCACCACCAAGAAGCTCATCTCGCCGAAGACGTTGTTGGGGAACATCGGAGACCTCGAATCCCGGGCGGCGCATTGGGTCACTATAGCAATACTGGTCATACACCTTGCTGATCCGCACTCCTATGCCCCCTGAATAGATCGGCATGTGTGGGATACTCCCCTTGCGCATCAGGTTGTAGAGGAGCGGGATCATTTCCTGAAGCTTGCCAAGGGCAAAACACGGCATCAGGACCGATCCGTTGCGGGCAGCTACGGTGTTTATGAACGAGGCAAGTCGCTTTGCTTCGTCTGCAAACGATGGCAGGTTTTCTGTTGCGGCGTTCGTGGACTCAGTGATGAGAACATCCACATGGTGACGCGGCAGGCGCGCCTTCGGCACCACCACCTGGTCGGCCATCATCACATCCGCGGTGTGTAGAATTGAAAGCCCCTTACACGAGAGGGACACACTGGCCGAGCCGAGGATGTGTCCCGACCAGTGGAAGGCTACGTCTACGACCGATCGACCAGAGTATCCTCGCAAGGCCAGGGGTTCGTCATAGGGCAGAGCTTCGAAAGCGTAGCGCAGAGCTTCGATCTCCTCGCGCTCATAAAAGGACAGCCATTCCTTCGGGAATGATGTAACCAGGTCCTTACGAAGCAGGCGAGCTCCGTTGTGCAGGACGATGTGGCTGAGATCCCGGGTTGCCGGGGTCATGATCGGACGCAGGTGGGGTAGGCGACGCATCACGTATGGCACCGCTCCGATGTGATCGGAGTGGGCATGGGTGACCAAAAGAGCGTCTGTGGGACGATCCTGAAGCGCATCGATGTCCGGGAAAGCGCGCTCGGACCGGTCCCTCGGATGCAATCCGGCATCGATGATGATACCGGTACCATCCACGTCGATATAGCACGAGTTGGCCCCGATCTCCTCGGCGCCACCGAGCATGATCAACTCAGCGTGCATGGACAGGGCTCGTGAACGGGCTAGGTCCCACAGATTCGCACCGTTTTATCAGCAGATCCGATGTTCCTGGTCATGAAAAACTCCGTGAAGGTGCCATTCGGCCCGCGGTTTCCGGGCATCCACAGCAATATGCGAACGCTGTTCGGGATAATGCCCCCGGGCCGGGGCGGAAGGCACTCGCGGCCGCGCGAACCCCTTATCCTGTGTAGTTTTGCGGCGTTGTCCACACAAACCCCGCCCACGATTACATGCAACAGCAAGCCCCATACACGCCCTCGACCAACGTTCGCGTCGTTACGGCGGCCTCGCTCTTCGACGGTCACGACGCCGCGATCAATGTGATGCGACGCATCATCCAGGCCACCGGTTGCGAGGTCATCCATCTCGGACACAACCGTTCGGTGAAGGAAGTCGTGGACTGCGCTATCCAGGAAGATGCCCAGGCGATCGCCATGACGTCCTACCAGGGTGGCCACGTCGAGTACCTGACCTACATGCGACGTCTTTTGGATGAGCAGGGGGCTGGACATGTGCGCATCTTCGCCGGTGGTGGAGGCACGATCCTGCCCACAGAGATCGAGGAGTTGCATGCTGCTGGCATCACACGGGTGTATTCCCCGGATGATGGACGGGCCATGGGCCTGCAGGGAATGATCAATGACCTGGTAGAAAAGAGCGACTTTGTGCCACCGGTTGACGAGCCCGAAACCTTGGCTGAACGGGTCAAGATGCGCAGCCCGATGGCCATTGCCCGTGCTATTTCCTGTGCCGAGCGTGGTCGCAAAGATCTCATCGCGTTTGCCGACGAAGCCCGTCGCGCTCCCGTCCTTGGCATCACCGGGACAGGGGGCGCCGGAAAGTCGTCGCTGACAGATGAGATCGTCCGACGGTTTCTCCTTGACCAGCCAGACAGACGAATTGCCGTCCTGAGCGTCGATCCCTCGAAGCGGAAGACTGGCGGTGCCCTACTTGGTGACCGGATCCGAATGAACGCGGTCAGCCATGACCGTGTCTATATGCGTTCGTTTGCCACCCGCGAAGCCAACGTGGCCCTAAACCCTCACGTGGCGGATGCCATTCGCATTCTCTCATATGCCGAATATGACCTGATCATCGTCGAAACGGCCGGGATTGGTCAGAGTGACAGCCAGATCACCGAGGTCTGCGATGTTTCGATGTACGTCATGACCCCGGAGTTTGGCGCGGCCACGCAGCTGGAAAAGATCGATATGATCGATTACGCTGACCTGATCGCTCTGAACAAGTTTGATAAAAGGGGCGCCCTGGATGCTCTGCGTGACGTGCGCAAGCAGTACCAGCGCAGCCGCCAGCGGTTTGCTGAGCCCCTTGAAAATATGCCGGTTCATGGAACGATCGCATCGCAGTTCAACGACCCCGGAACCAACTCCCTGTACCGCGCCATCATTGATGCCCTCGTCTCGCGGTGCTCATTGCCCTGGACGTCGTCCTTTGCAGTGACTAGTGAAATGAGCGAGAAGATCTACATCATTCCGCCCGACCGGACGCGATATCTGGCCGAACTGGTGGAAGAGAGCAAACGCTATGATGCCCACGTGCAGAAGCAAGCTTCCATCGCACGGGCACTCTGGCAGGTCACAGGTACTATTGCGCACATCGAAGAGCAGCTCGCTGCCGAGAAAACCCGCCGATGAGACGTTCTGACCATGCGTATATCGCAGCGCTAAGCCCGCTGGTACTTGTTCTGCTTCTGGCCTCCTGCAGTGGCAGCGACCCAGTTGCCCCGTCTGAAAAAAAACCAACGGTACGTCTCTACAACACCATGGTATCCTCCAAGCCGGCCAGGTTGAACATTGCCGGAACGGCCTACGGAACGACGGTACCCTCCGGGGCTCAGGGTCCGCGCCTTGAGCTGGCGGCATCCTACGAGAACACCGAGGTCGTGATCGATAACGGGCAAAGCTCCACCGTGCATGCGCGGACGACAGGCTCCTTTCCTTCATCCTCGAATTCCTCGGTCATTGTCTTTCCGGCCAACTCCATGTTTGAGCCGCGGCGTATGCCGGATTCGGTAGTGATCGTCCGTGATAGCGGAGCCGTTGCCACCGGTAAATGCCGGCTACGAGTGATCAATGCTGCTGATGCCTGTACACCCACAACCGGTGAGTTATCGGTATACCTCGGAGACGAACTTCTTGTGGGCTCGTCTGAGCTCACGCTGCGATCCGTCTCACGCTGGGTAACGGTTGAACCTGGCGACCATGCCATGCGTGTGGTCCGTCAGTGGCAGATCCCCTACGACGCAGCAACGCGCACGGTAACATTCGTTGCCGGGGCATCATACACGCTTCTGTTGACGGGCACGCTGGACCTTGGTGATAGCTGGTCGTTCAAGCCTGTGCTGCTCTCCGACGGAGCGGGCCAATCACCGATCGAGTTTTTCATCCCGCCGGATGTCGGCAACTTCCAGATCGTTAACGCCGTCACCGGTGTACGCAGTTTTGATGTGAAGATTGACGGGAAGACGCCCCCTTCCATGGCTCAGGTAGCGTTTCCGAACGCCACTGGATATGTGGAGTTGGACCTCGGTACGCATACTGTTGAGGTCGTTGCCAACGGCACGCCACTGGTCAACAATGTTCGTACGCTGGCCACGCTTCGCAGCCGCAAGACCATGTTCGTCACGGGAACACTTGTGCCGCCAAACATCGTCGGCATGGAGCTTTCCGAGCCCGAGCGAGCGCAGGATCCGACACAGACGTCGGTTCGGGTGATCAACCTCTCTCCAGACAGTCCCCTGTTGGACGTTGCGCTCTTGCAGGACACCACAGAATCACAGCCTGACGGTTGGCGCTCGCTCGAGTTCCGCGAAAGCAGCGGTGTGCCCGGCACCACGGATCAGTTTATCACCATCGCCCCGGGCCGATATCGGCTGGTGGCGTATCGGGCCGGCACGAAGACGGCCATCCTGCCCCCTACCGATATCACGCTTGAGCCAGGACAGGTTCGCACGCTATGGGTCGGGGGTCTTGTTTCATCGATCGGACTGCACTCGGTCATTCACGCCAAGTAGGACCATGAGTATCAACCCCACCACAACTGTGACCACAGAGATCGCTGACGCCGATGCCAAGCGACTAACTGTGGACACTCTGCGACGAACAGCCGATGACCTTGAGGCTCAGCTTGACCGCGAGGTGCGTCATCTTCTCTCCACATGGGATGCTAAGAAAGCCCTGTACCAGGGTGAGCATTACACGTACAGCGTGCGTGGGCGCGAGATCAAGGTTGAGAACTACACCGAATCACTCGCACACACCCGCATTCCGAAGATCGCGCTTCCGCGGTTCAAAGACTGGGGTGAGATCGTCCGCTGGTGCATGCAGGAGAACGTTCCGGGCGAGTTTCCATACACTGCGGGGGTGTATCCGTTTAAGAGAACAAATGAAGACCCGACGCGCATGTTCGCTGGCGAGGGTGGTCCTGAGCGCACCAACAAGCGCTTCCACTACGTCTCTCGCGGCATGTCCGCCGCGCGTCTATCCACAGCATTTGACAGTGTGACGTTGTACGGGGAGGACCCCGACCACCGCCCTGACATCTATGGCAAGATCGGCAACTCGGGGGTGAGCATTGCCTCTCTTGATGATGCAAAGAAGCTCTACTCAGGGTTTGACCTGTGCGCCCCTAGTACGAGCGTTTCCATGACGATCAACGGTCCAGCCCCGATGCTGCTGGCATTTTTCATGAATGCCGCCATTGACCAGGAGTGTGAGAAAATGATCCGCGAGCGCGGCATGGTAGAAGACGTCGAAGCCAAGATCGAAGCCTACTTCGCTGCTAGGGGGCTTGCTCGGCCGCAGTACCGTCATGGTGACGGATCGACGGAACTACCGGAGGGTAACAGTGGACTGGGGTTGATGCTGCTCGGAATTTCGGGCGACGCCGTATTGCCCCCTGACATGTACGAAGAATGCCGACAGCGTGCACTTCGAAGCGTCCGTGGAACGGTACAGGCCGACATTCTCAAGGAAGACCAGGCCCAGAACACGTGCATCTTCTCCACGGAGTTTGCGCTCAGAATGATGGGCGATGTTCAGGAGTATTTCATCCAGGAAAGCGTCCGCAACTTCTACTCTGTTTCGATCAGCGGGTACCACATCGCCGAGGCCGGGGCTAATCCGATCACGCAGCTGGCCTTCACACTCGCTAACGGTTTTACGTATGTCGAGTACTACCTTTCACGGGGTATGAACATCGACGATTTTGCGCCCAATCTCTCGTTTTTCTTCTCCAACGGCGTCGATCCCGAGTACAGCGTCATCGGACGCGTAGCCAGGCGCATCTGGGCCAAGGCCATGAAGAACGTATACGCCGGCAACGAGCGGTCGCAGATGCTGAAGTATCACATTCAGACCTCCGGACGCTCACTGCACGCCCAGGAGATCGACTTCAACGACATCCGCACGACGCTCCAAGCGCTCTATGCGATCTACGACAACTGCAATTCCCTGCACACCAACGCGTATGACGAGGCCATCACAACGCCCACCGAAGAGAGCGTACGTCGGGCGGTAGCCATTCAGCTGATCATTAACCGTGAGCTAGGGCTAGCCAAGAACGAGAACCCGATCCAAGGGTCATTCATCAACGAAGAACTCACGGATCTGGTTGAAGAGGCTGTGTGCACCGAGTTCCGTCGCATCTCCGATCGTGGCGGGGTGTTGGGTGCCATGGAGAATATGTATCAGCGCAACAAGATCCAGGAAGAATCACTCTACTACGAGACACTCAAGCATACCGGACAGTATCCGATCGTTGGTGTGAACACATTCCTCAGTTCAAAGGGCTCGCCTACGGTGATTCCCGATGAAGTGATCCGCTCCACGACAGACGAAAAGGAACAGCAGATTTCCAACGTTGGAGCCGTCAAGCAGCGCGGCGGTGATGCCGCTACGGCGGCACTCGAGAATCTGCGCCGAACAGCCGTACAGAACGGCAACATCTTTGCGGCCCTTATGGAGTCAGCCAAAGTCTGTTCGCTGGGACAGATGACGCGGGCGCTGTATGATGTCGGTGGGCAGTACCGCAGGAACATGTAGGCGAGCGTGATCTCCATCGACGACATTCGAGCCGCGGCCGAGCGCATCGCCCCCTTCGTTCACCGAACGCCGGTGATGACCTCGCGGGCCATCAACGAAATGTTTAAGGCGGAGATCTTCTTCAAGTGTGAGAATCTGCAGAAGGTGGGCGCCTTCAAAGCACGGGGCGCTGTCAATGCGGTCCTTCAACTCGACGATCAGGGGGCACGGCACGGCGTGATCACCCATTCCAGTGGCAACCACGCTCAGGCGCTAGCCTATGCAGCGGGATTGCGCGGGATCGCCTGTACGATCATCATGCCCCATACCGCAACCGCCGTCAAGGTGGCAGCCGTGCGGGGATACGGGGCCGAGGTGATCTTCTGTGAGCCTACGCAGGAATCGCGTGTGCAGACGATGGACCAGGTGGCTCTGCGCACGGGTGCTCATGTTGTGCCTCCATACGATGATGACCGCATCATGGCCGGCCAGGGAACGGTCGGTTTGGAGCTCTGTGAGCAGGTGGAAGACCTAGACATGGCCATGGCGCCGGTCGGTGGCGGTGGCCTGATGGGAGGATTTTCGACAGCCATTCGTGCGCTTCGGCCTTCAGCATTGGTCATCGGCGCAGAACCAGTCATTGCCGCTGACGCCCAGTTATCGCTCAAATCCGGAGTTCTTCAGCCCCCTACCAACCGGTTGACGATTGCCGATGGTCTTCGGACCGGACTTGGTCCGAAGACCTTTGATCAACTCCGTGCTTCGGGTGTCGAGATTGAAACGGCCTCCGAAGACAGTATCCGGCGAGGGACGCTATTGGTGATGTCCCGCCTGAAACTCGTGATCGAACCCAGTGCCGGCGTGACGATCGGTGTGCTTCTGGAACGTCCTGAACTTGCCTGCGGACGGCGCATCGGTATCGTCTTGTGTGGAGGTAACGTGGACCTCGGAAGTCTCGTCTTCGGGTGATGCCGTCGGAAACTGCCCCCTCGGCAACCGATTTTCCGTAGTTTTGGGGTCCTTTGGAGACCTCCGCACCATCCCAAATCAGCGCCTATGAGGCCGTGATCGGCCTTGAGGTACACGCTCAGCTGACCACAGCATCGAAGGCGTTCTGTAGCTGTTCGACCACCTTTGGTGCCCAGCCGAACGTGAACGTCTGTCCGGTATGCCTTGGTCACCCCGGAGTTCTTCCGGTGCTGAACGAGAATCTTGTGGTGTACGCCGTCCGTATGGGGTTGGCTACGAACTGCCAGATACGCCGCACGTCCACCTTTTCCCGCAAGAACTACTACTACCCCGACCTTCCAAAGGGGTATCAGATCACGCAGTATGCCGATCCTATCTGCCACGACGGATGGGTTGAGATCGAGACCGAGGACGGTCGCAAATCCATCGGTATCACGCGGATCCATATGGAAGAGGACTCGGGCAAGAGTATCCACGACCTGGACATCGACACGCTCGTTGACCTCAACCGGGCCGGCGTGCCCCTGATTGAGATCGTGAGCGAACCGGATATCCGCACCCCGCACGAGGCCTATCAATACCTCCAGCAGATGCGACAGGTCCTGATCTACCTCGGGATCTGCGACGGCAATCTCGAAGAGGGCAGTATGCGTTGCGACGCGAACGTCTCTGTACGCTTGCGCGGAACATCTGCCTTTGGAACCAAGCGTGAGGTGAAGAACCTCAACTCATTCCGCAACGTCGAGAAAGCCATCGAGTTTGAGATCAACGACCAGATCGCCATGTTGGAAAGGGGCGAACACGTTGTTCAGGAAACCCGCATGTGGGATGCCGGGGCGCAGCGCACCAAGGTAATGCGGTCCAAAGAGCAGGCCCACGACTACCGCTACTTTCCAGAGCCAGACCTGGGTCCGGTGGTGGTTGACCATGAGCGTCTTGAGCATCTGCGCACAACCATCCCGGAGTTGTCGCTGGCGAAGAAACACCGGTTCACTGAGCAGTACGCCATTCCGGCATATGATGCCGGAATCTTCGTCGAAGACCTTGCCGTATCGGCCTATTACGAAGAGACGTGCGGTATGTTAGCCACGCCTGGAGCAGAAACCTACAAGCTTGTCAGTAATTGGATCATGACCGATGTGCTACGCATCATGGGAGAGCGTAAGTGCAGCGTTGCTGAGGTTGGCCTGACTACGCGTCAGCTGGCCTCGATCGTGGACGTCATTGCTGATGGAACTATCAGCAGCAAGACGGCAAAGGATATTTTCCCGGACCTGCTCGGCACCGGCCGCACGGCCCAGGAACTCGTCGAGGAGCGAGGCTTGAAGCAGATCTCCGACCCGTCGGCACTGCTTGCCCTTGTGCAGGGGGTTGTACAGAGCAATCCTGACAATCTGCGCAAGTACCGGGAGGGTAAGACCAACCTCCTTGGTTTCTTTGTGGGTCAGGTACTGAAAGCCTCTGGCGGCTCTGCGAACCCGACGATCGTAACGCAGCTGATGAAGGAAGCATTGGAATCATCCACGGTACCCCAATAGAATTCAGTGGAGAGATCATGCCGATAACGCCGACGAAGACCATCTGGAAGAACGGAAGTTTTGTTCCGTTCGAGAAGGCCAACATTCACGTCCTGTCGCACGTTGTGCACTACGGCTCGTCGTGGTTTGAGGGTATCCGTTGCTATGAGACCGAGCAGGGTACGGCCATCTTTCGACTTCAGGACCACATGCACCGGTTGCACCAGTCGCTCAAGGTGTACCGGACGCAACTGCCGTTCTCGGTTGACGAGCTCAGTGAGGCAGCCGTGGACCTTGTCCGGCGCAACAAACTGCGTCAGTGCTACATCCGCCCCTTTGCTCTGCGGGGTTTCGGGGATATGGGTGTTTACGGCCTACGCTGTCCGGTGGAGGTCTATATAGCCGCCTGGGAGTGGGGTGCGTATCTCGGCGACGATGCAGCACAGAACGGCGTTGATGTGTGCATCTCATCATGGGACCGGATCACCCCGAATTCCCTTCCATCGATGGCCAAGGCCGGCGGGAACTATATGAATTCCCAGCTCGTAAAGATGGAGGCAGTCGAAAACGGCTATGCTGAGGGCATCTGTCTCGACACCTACGGCAACATCGCTGAAGGTTCGGGGGAGAATGTCTTTGTCGTTGTCAACGACGAGATTATCACGCCCCCTTCGGCGAGTTCTCTGCTTCCGGGGATCACCCGGAACACCGTGATCACTCTGGCGGATGAGCTCGGCGTTACGGTGCGCGAACAAAACATTCCAAGGGCCATGCTCTACAGCTGCGATGAAATGTTCCTAACCGGAACGGCTGTTGAGATAACGCCGGTCAAGTCTGTTGACCGGATCGCTGTTGGAAGGGGCAAGGTCGGACCTGTCACGCGGGCTCTGCAGCAGGCATTTCATGGCGTTACTGTTCATGGACAGGACCCATTTGGCTGGCTGACGTTTATTCGACCGTCGGCCGCATCACGTAAGTAACATCAAGGCGAAACACCACAGGAATCATCACCATGGCCAAGACGACCAAGGCAACAGCAACGAAGACCGCAGCAACCAAGGCGCCGAAGGCGGCAACGCCGTCGGGCGCGCAGCGCACGGACCTGTTCGACATCAAGGGTTTCTCGAAGGAGACGCTCATCGACTGGTATCGCACGCAGCACCTGGGCCGACGTCTCGACGAGAAGGCGGCCAACTACCTCAAGATGGCCAAGGGATGGTCCTACCATGCCCCCTTCGCCGGTCATGACGGTATTCAGCTTGCGCTGGGCAAAGTCTTTCGTCCGGGCAAGGACTTCCTGTTTCCCTACTACCGTGACATGCTAACGTCTCTGGCGGCCGGTGTGACGGTGGAAGAGATCATTGCCAACGGCCTCTCGAAGGACGTTGACGTTGCTGGTGGCGGGCGCCACATGAGCAACCACTTTGCCAAGATCTCCATCAACCTTCAGAACTCATCGTCGTGCACTGGTAATCACTCACAGCAGGCTGTTGGTACGGCCCGGTCCATTCGCAAGTTCAACGGTGACGAGGTGGTGTACTGCTCAACTGGTGAGAGCACGACCTCTGAGGGTTATTACTACGAGGCCGTCAACGGTGCTGACCGTGAGAAGCTGCCGGTCGTTTTTGTGATCCAGAACAATAAGTACGGTATCAGCGTGCCAGTGCGTGAGCAAACGGCCAACCCTGTAGTAGCCGAGAACTTCAGCGGTTTTACCAACCTGAAGATCATCTACTGCGATGGTCGAAACCCCATGGATTCATTCCGGGCCATGGAACAGGCGCGCGATTATGCCCTCAGTGGCAAGGGTCCTGTGATGGTCCACGCAGACTGTGACCGTATTGGCTCGCACTCTAACTCTGACAATCACGAGCTCTACCGCGAGCCGGAGGACCTGCAGGCCATGAAGGACCGCGACCCGCTCCCACGGATGCGGGCTACACTGATCGCTGCCGGCATTGCCACTGAGGAGGAGCTGTCGGCCATTGAGGATGTGAACAAGAACGCCATTTTCGCGGCGGCCGATGCCATAGAGCCCCTTGCCGACCCCGATCCGGCCTCGTACACGCAATTCGTCATTCCTGAGCCTGTCATCGGTTATCACGACGATTCAGAGTCGCGCTACACCCCATCTGCGGATGCGCCCGTGGTAACCTTCCGCGAGGGCATTGTCAATGCCATGCACGAGGAATTCCGTCGCAACCCAGCCACCTTCCTGTTCGGTCAGGACGTGGCCTCGTTCAAAAAGCAGGGCATTTTCAACGTCTGCAAGGGCATGCTTGACGAGTTTGGTAACGACCGGGTGTTTAACGCCCCGATAGCTGAGGACTTCATCGTGGGCACTGCCAATGGCATGACGCGCTACCGTGATGACATTCGGGTGGTTGTAGAGGGGGCTGAGTTTGCCGACTACTTTTGGCCGGCGATGGAGCAGCTTATTGAGTGCACCCATGACTACTGGCGCACGAAGGGCCAGTTTGCACCAGCCATGGTCGTCCGGCTTGCTTCCGGTGGCTACATTCAGGGCGGACTGTACCACTCCCAGAACCTGGAGGGGACCTTCACCACTCTTCCTGGGTTACGGGTTGTCTGTCCGTCATTTGCCGATGATGCTGTGGGCCTAATGCGCAACGCCATCCGTTCGCGGGGCACCACGATGTTTCTCGAGCCGAAGTTCCTTTACAACTACCGTCCAACGTCGGCCCCGATGCCAAGCGAAGACTTTATCATCCCATTTGGCAAGGCCCGGGTTCGCCGTGCGGGATCGCACGTCACCATCGTTACGTACGGCACCGCCGTACACTGGAGTCTGCAGGCGGCGGAGCAGCTTTCAGCAGAGGGCATTGACGTTGAGGTGATCGATCTGCGTTCGCTGGCTCCGTGGGACAAGGAGCTCGTTTTCGAGCACGTTCGTCGCACCGGGCGGTGCGTGGTAGCCCACGAGGACAAGAAAACGGGTGGTTTTGGTGGCGAGATTGCCTCGGCCATCGGTGAGGAGCTCTTCCGCTACCTTGATGCGCCAGTTGCTCGGATCGGCTCCAAGGACACGCCGGTAGGATTTGCGAAGAGCCTGGAGCAGGCCATTCTTCTGAACGTCGCCGATATCGTTGGAGCCGTCCGCGGCACGGTTACGTTCTAGCCCCGCAACCACCATGTTGATAACGGGGATTGTCGGCCTGTGGATAACCCACCTAACTATAAATTTAGGCTAGGGTTACCCACGAGGTTCGTGTTCATATTTCAAGTTGGTGGATACCCACCCGCACGGTATATTTGCAAACCTGATTCACTAGGCACGCTCCGCATCGCTTGTGCGATGAGTGCCGACGTGCGTCAGTCTGTATGTTTTCATCGACTCAGCGCGCGTTGCTGGAGTTGATTTTGTCGGACATGAGAGGAGTGCATGAGCACAGGACTGCCACACGAGACGTATCAAACACCTGGACTGCCAGAATCATCGGCCGGTTCAGCACAGAGTGCTGTTGACTTTATCACAGACCGCTGGCAGTTCCTTGTTGGGGTGCTGGTGGGCGCGGCTGTGGTCATCGGTGGCTATTTCTTCTACGACTCACAACAGCAGGAACTGAACATGGAGGGGCTTACACACCTCTCACGTGTGAGAGGTGCCTACGACATGGGTGCGTATGACCAGGCTCTGACCGGCAAGGGGCTCCCTCCGATGGGAACCGAGGCAATTAAGGGGCTCGTTGCCATTAGTGACGAGTATGAAGGAACTCCTTCCGGCGAACAGGCTGCCCTGATGGCTGGAAATGCCTACGTAAATCTCAGCAAGCCATCTGAGGCCCAGGCTCAGTTCGAGCGGGCTGCCAGCTCTAGTTCCAAGTTGGTGCAAGTTGGTGCTAAACAAGGACTTGCCGCGGTGAGTGAACTCCAAAAAAACTTCACTCAAGCCGCAACACAGTATGAAGAAGCAGCCAGTCTGGCCGACAAGACCGGTTTTGAAGACCAGATCCTGTATCGTGCTGCGGTCTGCTACGAAGAAGCGAAAAACTCAACGAAAGCGATTGAGATCTACCGTCTAATCGCTAAAAAATTCGAAATGTCGGAAGTCGCAGCCTCGGCAAAATCGGGACTCGCACGTCTTGGCACGGCAATTGATTAGCAAATCGAGGCATTTTGCCGATTTCCCCAATGATCGACTCTGAAAACGTGAAAAGAATGCAAAAGAATAAGGTTTTTACAACTGGAGGTTGTATGCAACGTTGGTTTCGTCTGAGCAGCTTGCTGCTTGCGTTAACCGCGATTTTTAACGTCGCGCAAGCACAAGTCTTGCCGTTCCTTGAAGTTCGCGGTAGTCTTCCGCCCGGAGGCGTACGGGTCTTTGTTCGTGACACGATCTATCGGATCAGTGGCACGTACACTATCGGTGGTACGCTGGTGATCGAGCCCGGTACACGGGTTGAGTTCCTACCGAATGGTCGGTTGGTTGACTCGACCGGTGGCCGGATCATCGCCGATGGTCGTGCGTCTGCCACATATAATGCGGCAGCCGTTAACCCGCTGAACCCACCATATATCGGGTACGATGACCTGAATTATTTTGGTGCCGCCGGCGTGGTTACATCCGCGATCGAAACAGAGCCGACGATCAACCCTGCTAAGCATGGTTTGATCTTCCGGGTGAATCTCGGCACGAATGCCAACCTCCAGAATCTGACGCCTGCACAAGCGGTGATGTACCGCGCAGCCCGTCTTGATCTCGGCGGAGTGATCTCGGCTGTCCGACTGAACCCATGGTTCCGTCAAAGTGGACGCCCGATCAACGTTACGGCTGACCGTATCACGTTTATCGCCGATCGCGTCAATAGCTTCTCGCGCGAATGGGGACACATTGTTGTGCTCCCAGGTGCACGGGCTGCGTTCTTCCGTGATGTTGACTTTGTCAACTTCCGCAAGGACACAACTGTAGATAACCGTCCAGTGTATCTGGCGAACAACAGTGGTCAGGCCTTCACTGCTCCACAACAGGAGTCAGCCAACCAGACGCTTCTCTCACAGACGAATGGTTGCGGTGGTGCCATCACGACGTTCTCCTCACGTACGTGGGTAGTCGGTTGTAACTTCCGAAACAACATGGCTCGCTTCCGCGGTGGTGCCATGCAGATCCTCCAGGCACCTGTTGATGCATTTGCTGGCTCGACGCTGCAACTGTATCCAACGGTATCACCTGCCACGATTGCAGCTCTTCCTACGTACCCAGCTACAACAAATCCGTTTTTGACGGATCAAACGACAGCAAACCCTATCAACACCGGTCTGCGAATCACTGATAATGTTGCTGAAGCTGGTGCAGAAACACTAACCGATGCCGATCGTCAATCACTCGACGATGCGCGTCTTGCCTTGTATCTTGGTCGTATCCGCCAATCACGCTTCACTGGTAACTATACCTTGCTTGCTGATGTGGACACGATCCGTGTTGGTGCCGTCCGCATCGTAACCGATGTGGCTTCACGTGCGGCAACAACCTTTGGAACACTTACGCGTTCGCAGCGTAATGAGTCGTATGGTGGTGCAGTCTTTATTAGCGGTCGCACTCCGATGACTGTTGGTCTTGGTATCAACGACTTCCAGGGTAAGGATACAATTGAGTTTAACGGCAACTATGCCGAGAACCGTCAGAACACAACACCAGTTGGCAACCAGGTTTCTGCCGGTGCACGTGGTGGTGCTGTGTATGTCGGCGACAACACGGGGGTCATCTTTGCCGGTCGTTACACTGGCAACAAGACGATCACTCCATTTATTACGACCCTCTCCTCTTCAGCAGCCAATTCGGTTGGAAACTTCTCGAAGGGTGGAGCCATCTACACAAGCAACAATGCTTTGCAGATGCAAGTACGTGGAAATCTTGACAACAACCCAGCAACACACTTCATCGGCAACGAGTCGGGTCGTGGTGGCGCAATCAGTGTCGAACGCAATGCGGTAACTCGCGAACTTTCACCATGGGTTGGTGGTTCCGATGGTGTTCTTGAGGCACGCAACTATGGTTTCAACATCAAGTTCCGTGACAACAAGGCATCGATCGATGGTGGAGCCATCTACACCGAGCGCAACATGTATGTGTATGGTGCTGGTGGAACTTCGGGACCACTGTGGATCTACGGTACAAACTATGGTGTGGAGTTCAACAACAACACGGCCAACTTCTCTGGTGGAGCCATCACGGTTCAGATTCCTCAGAATCTTCCAGTGATCGAGCGCGGTCTTCGTTATGTCCGTGCACACTTCATTAACAACCGCGTTGGTCAGGTTCCAACCTCAGGCACAGGAAACCTCGCTAATGAAGTTCGCGGTGGCGGTGGTGTATATGTGATCAATGCCGATCTTAACCTTGTCAAGGGTGTTGAATTCCGCGCCAACAAGGTGTGGAATGGTAATGGTGGTGCTATTGCGATCGTGACACCTGACACGGTGACACGCCGTCGTTACATGATCACAGACATTGACAACGTTACCTTCAATGCAAGTGCAATGGCAGTCGCGTACACACCACGTGATGACGTGTTTACGTTCCTTGCTGCTGGTCCACGCGCCGATGAACGGATGCTCACGCGCTTCTACGACAACGAAGCATATCCAAACGCAACTCGTCAAGGTTCAGGAACAACTCAACGCGGTGATATCCGTGTTACACACCCTGGAACAACGCTTCGCGAAAACGGTACTGGTCTTGGTGGTGCTGTGTACATTCTTGATAGTATCCGTGTTCGTGTTGATACATTCGCATTTGACCGCGTTCGCTTCCAAAACAACATGGCGCACAGCGGTGCCGCTATCTACTCGGACAACTACGATCTCAAACTCAACTTTGCTCGCTGTCTTGTAACGGGTAACAAGGCTACTTCGACAGTCGGTCGTCAAAATGATACGATCGTCGGACCGTTCCTTGCTTCTTCCAACGAGAACCCAGCATCCAGCGATCTTGCTGGCGCAGTCCTCTTCGGTGAAGTAACGGGTCCACTTCCGTGGAATACGTTCAGCACTGCTGCCAACTCTGTCTATGACAATGATGCTCGCTTCATCATTCGTCTCCCAGATGCCCAAGACACTAAGGGTGTTCTTGCTGGCACGACAGGTATCGGTTTTGGTGGCGTCGACACACTTCGCGGTAACTACTGGGGCCGCACGGAAGCAAATGTCAACACCATTCTTCCTGTGACGTCAGGTTCAACATTCGGTCGTACGCAAGAATCGTACTTCATCGCAGGTAACGGTAAGACGCACATGCGTTTTGTACGTAACTCTACAACGAACCCTACCGAGCAAGGACCATTCGAATCATCATGGCGCTACAACTACAACCCGATCCCATCATGGCAGATCCCAGATACGCTTCTGATGCAAGGTCGCGTTTACGATATCTTTGACAAGGGCACAGATATCAAGACAGCCGACTATTCAAATCGTCGTATGTCTCCAGTTGAAGACTTCGCCATCGGTATCCCACCAACGCTTCGTCTTTACACAGATCCGCTTCAGCCGTCTTTCAACAAGTACGTGAAGCGTATGACACGCAATCCGTATGATGCTGATAAGTTCACGGATATCGCGGCTGTACAAACGGAGTTTATTGGCGATCATCCAATTGGCTATCCTCTGTTCCTGGAAACGCGTGCCGATTACAGCGGTACATCGGAGATTTCGAACAATGACGCTCGCGCCATCAACGAAACCGTTTTCTTCGTGATCAACGAGCGCACGGGTGACTACATCCGCATCAACATGGCCCAGCGGACAAACACCGATACAATCTTCCGCGGTCGTGTCGACTTTGTTCCCGATTCGTCAAACGGAGGAGATCCAAACATCCGTCGTGCGTATGAAGGTCTTGCCACATACGGCACCGGTGCAACACTCCTCTCTAAGATCGTTCGCAACGCTATTGCTGAAGATTCTGCAGCCCTTGCTGGTCGCCGTTGGGAAGCCTCAGCAACACTTGGTGAACTTGGTGGAAACAACTTCCGCCTCGGTAATCGTCCAACACTCCCAATCAGCAACGCCGTTGGTCCTGACGGTGGTAAGGAAACATACTATGCTGGTGAGCGCTATCGTGCACTCCCAGTGCAGGATGGTGACCCAATCACTGTCATTTCTCGTACGGCTCTTTGGAAAGATGGCGTAGTAAACGCTCTCAATGGTGCATTGACGTTCGTCATTGGTAACAACACACTGCCACCAGTCTTTACTGGTGCAGCTGATACCCTTGGCAAGTCACCACTGCTTCACCCAGAGTACCGCAATCGCGTGTTTGTCACAGAGAATCGTCTGTACACACCTATCACGGCGTCACAATCTTCACGTGGTGCAGGTCGTGGTAGCTGGTTCAACGAGCCGAGCAGCTACCCAGCTGATGCTCTGAATCAGCCAATCCCTGGCATGGATCTCATGGAGCGTGATTCGATCTTCTCAATCACAGCTGTTGACATCAACAAGTTCTATGACCCACGTGTTGTCAACGATGCGAACTTCAACGCAGAACTTTCCTACTTCTGGTCAATCAAGACGGGTAACTCTGGTCTTCAATACTGGCTGCGTGACACACTCGTCATGGCCGGTGCACCAGTGAACAACGTTCGTTGGAGCGCTCGTGGTTACCGCTTCTTCCGCGGTCGCCCGATAAATCCATACATCGTTCCAGGTGGCGAATTGGTTGAGGTTGTTGCAAAGAACTTCCCACCGAGCCTTGAGATTGTTGATTCACTCCGCAAGAGTGGATGGTCGGAAGAGCAAATCTCACGTTGGATCTATCTCTACCCATCGTACTTCCATGCTCAAGAGTATGACAACAACGCTCTCGCTCTGAACCAGCGAAATCCTGCCAACACGAACGCCCGCTTCCTCCAGCAGGATACAGTGAACTTTGGTTGGCTCGACTCCGTGTCGTATCAGTTCCGGATTCATGTTGTTGATTCGACGCCACGTTTCTTGTGGAACTACCGCGCAACTGGCACCAATGCCGTCACATTCCAAAACATGTGGAAGGGTGACACAACGATCGTTCTCGATCCAACGACAACTGATCCAGCTGTGTATAACAAGGCAACCGGAACATACCTCGACACGCTGCGGATGTTCAACACCACAAGCCGGGTTGCACGTCGCTTTGCTCCTGCTCCACAGAATGCACCAAACAACATTCTCGACGAGATCTACAACAACCCAGCACGCAGCCAGGCTGACACGCTGAATATCCACTTTGTTGCAAACCTGACAGACTCACTACGATTCCGCGCTGACATCAACACGGATGATGAGTTTGAAGATCAAGCAGCCGTCGATGCTACTCGTGACGTTGTGAAAAAGTATGGAGCATGGGACTACCGCTACGGCAAAACGTCCTATGGCTTCCTTTCAACATCGACGCGTCAGAATCCAAACGAAGTTTCGCTTGAGAATATCATTCAGGCACGCCCAAGCTGGATGGCTACGCGCTACATGCGTCGTTACGAAGCTGCTGGTACGGCTGATCCATTCGCCGAAGATTTCACGACACGCGGACGCATCGAAATCCGTATTCCTCGTACAGTAGCCAACGAACTGCTTCAACCGATCAATGACTACGACCCAGGTCGTCCGTTCAACGATGATCGTAACACAGATACGATCATGTCGATCATCGTAAATGATGGCCACGGCGGAATCAACACGCTGACACGTCGCCTCTTCGTCAACTATCAGCCAAGTCTGTTGGAGGCAACTCTGCCAGATGCGATCGAAGACGAAGACTACAACACGCAGCTCATCGATAGCAGCCGCCGCATCAAGGTCTACGATCCGAACTTCGGTCAGGCTCAAGCATATGAACTGATCTATGCTGACGAAACCCGTGACAGTATCGAAATCGATCCATACTTCACAGAGGCTGGTTGGATCAAGTTCGACGATACGCGTAAGACTACACCACGTTGGCTTCGTATCAATCCGACATCTGGATTACTCTATGGCACACCACGTGTCACGGATCTTCCATACGCAGACACAACTGTTCAAGTAACTGTACTTGTAACAGACGCTGGTGGCTTGCGTGACATTCGGACATATAACCTGACGATTCGTGCAAAGAACCACAACCCTGTGCTTCTTCAGTCACCAATCATCCGTTGTGTTGAAGCAGGAAAGCCATACAGTGACACGATCCGTGTAACGGACATCGATCTTGCCCGCAAGCAGGCTGGTAATGAAGAACTCACGTTCGAAGTTATCGAGCCAGCCGGTCAGTGGGTATTCACACCAAGCAAGCTGTCAAGCCCAATTGCAGATACGCAGCGAGTTGCAATCTCAACGACAAACCTGTCGGGCAACATTGTTGATGGTCGTATCCGCATCGTAGTGGTCGTAACCGACCGTCAAGGTGCTAAGGATACACTGATCTATTCCGTGTCCGTTTCCGACGCAACACGCTTCTCGGCAGATGTTCGGGTACAGAACAACTTCGGTGCGTTCCAAGTGCTGACGTTTGGTGTTGGTGGTTCATCGATCGCGACTCGTGGCGATGAAGCAACGAACTTCGGCAAGCTTGATTCGAACTATTGCGAATTCGAACTTCCTCCGGTTCCATACATTGACGTATTCGACGCTCGCTGGACCATTCCAACGCGCAACGGTATCATCCGTAACATTCATCCGTTCTCGAATGTTGCTGGTTCTTCGATGTATCAGGCACGCTTCCAAGCTGGTGGTGAAACAGGTCAGAGCTCGAACTACTACCCAGTTCGCATCATCTGGTCACGTACGCAGATTCCAGCAAAGGATGCTTCGAACCCAGGTACGTATTACATCCGTGACGATCAATCAAACGGTGCACTCTTTGATTACAACATGAAGACGGGTCTTGGCCGTAGCGTCGCAGGTGTAATCAAGACTGGTGGAGCTGATTTTGATACACTGATCGTGAATCTCACATCGATCGAAGGTTTTGTGATCGTCTATGACTTCACATCACCTGTCCAAGAAGATGATGAGTTCACACAGTTTGGAATCACGGGTATTGCTCCTAATCCGTTCACAACTTCCTCGAACATTAGCTTCAATGTTCCAACACCTTCGAAGGTGTCGATTGAAGTATACAACGCTGTTGGTAACCGCGTTGCCACTGTGGCAGACGAAGTTTTCGGAGCGGGCAAGCATACAATCGAATGGACCGGTGCAGCATTGGCCAGCGGTTCATACACGGTTCGCATCTCTGACGGAACAAATACCTCGACTCAACAAGTCGTGGTGATCCGCTAACGCTTATCATCAAATAGGGGGCTGGAGTAAACACCAGCCCCCTTCTAAACCGACACGAAACCAAACACTGAATTAATTGGAGTCTTTATGAAGAAGCAGGTATTAATTGCCTCGGCGATTGTACTCTGTTCGTTCGCGATCGGTGCGGTTGAGGGCGTGGCTCAGCAGATCTTTAATCAGTTCCGCCAGCCTCAACTCGTGACAGGATTGCCTTACCGCGATCTTGATGCGTGTACCGCAGCGAGTCCAACAACAATCTCCCCGTTGGACTTTACACTTCCGCCAACGAACGTCAACGACCTCGATGACGGATATGCATATATCCAGTTTCCTGCAGGTGTTGTATACAATTACAACGGTACCCTGTACTCTGGTGTGTATGTCAGCATCAACGGTTTCCTAACATTTGACAACACAAAGCGTGTTGCAGCGAAGAACCCGATCGGTCTGTTCATTAATTCATCATCGTATCCGGATAACGCGGTTGCTCCATTCTGGGGTGATCACCGCTTCCGTACGTCCGCGGACATTGCACTTGGCTTCATGCCATCGAAGATCTCCTGGGCATATGACTATGACCGCGATGAAAATTGTCAGATCATTCAGCCAGCTCGCCGTTGCATTATCGTTCAGTGGAAAAACCTGAATGTTAATACGGCTCCTACGGCGATCAATTCTTCCGTTGCCAATTTCCAGGCTCGTCTGTACATCGGCGGTGCCACAAACAACAACCAGGGTGAAATTGAATTTGCCTATGGTCAAGTTGGTGGTAACCCTAACACAACGAACACAACTGTGGTAACTCGTGGCGCCACGGTCGGAATCAAGGGCAACGGTGGTTTCCCTGGTTTCCTTTCGGACTTTTGGAACGGTCTAGTTTGGTCACCGCTTGCCGGCAGTAACCAACGCACCGATTCAACGTCGATCTGGCAACCTTCAGGTGGTCGCTCCGATGCTCGCATCCGATTTTCATCAATCGTGTACCTCACCTTTAGCGATTGGGGTTACGGTGATGCAGATACATCAGGAGCTCTTGGTGAGCGTCACTTCGATCTTCCACAGAACCGTCGAGTTACAGCAAACGATGCGCGCGTCATCATGCGCTCGATCGTCACAAAGAAGCCACTCGATTCAATCTGGAAGCGCCAAGCCTATCTAGCCGATGTTAACCACTCTGGTCGCTACTATTTCACGAAGCTGAAGCGCGATTTCTCTGGAGACTCACTTGTTGGCTCTTCGATCGTCATTTGGCGCCGTACGATTGATATCGAGCAGTTCTTCCCAGGACAAGGCGTCGGTCCCAACACGAATCGTCAGGTTGTTCGTGTAATGTTCGAAGGCGATGGTCTCTACGGTCCAGGTGGCAAGGCTCCTGATGTCAGCAGCCTCAACCAGATCTACTACGAATGCTCCGAATACGATGCTGGTCTGATCATGCGTTATTTGTCAGGCCGTCTGCCATACCTTCCTTGGATCTACGACAACGACACGACCGGTCCAGATTTTGGTAAGACGACTCTCGAAAACGTAGCCGATAATGTTCGTTTTGGCAATCCTACGAATGTCGGCGGTGGTCTGGTTCAGATTCCCGTATTCCTGAACAACAATCATGATGGTGCTTTTGGTGTTCGTTTTGCGACGAACAGTGACATCATCTCGGTTACACCTGTTGTATCAGAGAAGAACATCGTCTCAAGTGACTTTACAGCAGACCTTGCCGTCGTAGCTGGTAACGGTACATTCGATCAGAACCAACCGGTAGCCGTTCTTACGGTGAAAGAAGCCAATGTTCTCGACTTCACGGATGTACGATTCAACGAGGCGATCGTCGGCAATCACACCGTGAATATGGTTGAAAACAACGATGTTGCAGTAACAGTGTATCCGAACCCAGTGTCAACATCAATGGCACTTTCCGTTTCAGCTCCTGAGTCAGGCAATCTTACGGTTCGCGTCTACGATGCCTTCGGTAAGCTTGTCAGCACCATTATGAATGGTAACGTAAGCGCTGGAACGGTTAACGCAACATGGAACACGATGGACGCGGGTGGCACACTTGTTGCAGCCGGTTCATACATCGTTCGTGTTGACGGTGCCGGAGTATCGACAACTAAGGTTGTCAACGTTGTACGCTAAACCTCAAGTAGGTTCGATTTGAAATCTCATGCGCAATTGATCGTGCTGGTCGCCATTGTTGCGATCAGCACGGTCAAGGCGCAAGACACACTTCAGGTCAAGTCTCTTCGGACTATCGATGTGTGTTCGGGTGCGAAAAGATGGTTGATCTCAGCTTCGCTGGGCACCATACGATTCGCAGACAGTTTGGAGTCCTTTGACATTACAATCGGATATGATCGTAGAGTCTTACGACCAACGGACGTTCTGAAAGAGGGAACACTCTCCGCCCAGATGTCGAATGGTCCAACGATGAATGTGATCGTCCCAGGTGAGATGCGAATATTTGGTTTCAACGTTGCGCGTTCGGTGGCCGGGAGTGTACCCTTAATTGCCGTAGCTGGTGATTTTCTGGGTTCATGTGACGACAGGGGTGTTCTTACGGTACCGTACCCACCAGACTTCAATGGTGAGTTTAAACGGAACGTGACCGTGTTAACTGGCGATATCGTCACAGCTGTAGCCGTAACGAAAAATGATGCAACCGCTGGTTGTCGGTTCAGCACAGATTCGCTTCGTATCACAGATGTTTCTGAAAGCACAACCTTTGGCATCTCGATTGAACCTTACAAGGGTAGCACACCAGAAAGGATCATCGAAATTCAAGGGGCTCGTGAAACTGACACAGCGTACTACAGGATAACCGATGTTCGTTCAGTCGACAATTGCAGGGTCGATTCAATGGTTAGAGTTCGGCATCTAACAAAGGCCTATGTGACGGTCGATTCCAACGGTCTTGACAGAAGTTCGTCACTAACCGTCTCTGTGGGTCGGTCAAATGTCACGACCACCACAGTAGTGGATCTCGTTGGCTCGCTTGTTCACCTCGATAGTTGCTCGTGTGTAAGGCCTCTTCTGTCTGACACCGTATCGATTAAAATTTCTCCGATTGTAAGCAGTGTTTTATCATCCGTTGATGAACACACTTGTACAGTGAATGTCAGAAATGACAACGTCACCGGTGAGTGTGACCATCAACAGATGAAGAATCTCGAAATCTTCGATCTGTATGGCCGGAGAATTCGTGGTGAAGTAAAAGCCAATTCAACGTCTGTCGAGATTTCGACTGACAACCTCCCAAGCGGTATCCTCTTTGTGCGGCTACAGTGCGGGAGAAACCAAACAGTGAAAACGATAGTGAAATGAAAAATCAACTGATCAACTCATCTGAGGAGTGTACTATGAATCGTCGTTATGCTCTGTGGAGCG
>CAYMTW010000007.1:0-28859 GCA_964393485.1 uncultured Melioribacter sp.
CCGAGGACCGAAACCACGAATACCCTCTGCGTCCAATGTAACGGACTGGTAACACAGGCGTAACACCCACCTAACAGGGCGCCGATAGTTTCGAATACGTTCGTTCTGTTCATGCTCATGGGGTCGGTTCTCACAATGAAAACACTCTTTCTACTACTAGCTCTGACGGCTTCGTGTGTCGTTGCCAGCGCCCAAAATGGGGTGATCGAGGGCAAAATTACAGATGCCAGCACTGGCGAGGCTCTTCGCCAGGCCAGCATTGCAATTGTTAATACGAAACGTGGTGCCTACTCCGACACGAAGGGCGCGTTCCGGATCAAGAAGGTCGATCCCGGAGTGTACTCTCTCAAGGCCACGTATGTCGGATACGACCCGAAGATCATTGAAGGGGTCGAGGTAACGCCGGAAGGAATCATCACCGTCAACATCGTGATGAATCCTACGGCTCGTTCCACCAAGGAAGTGGTTGTGTCGGCATCCAAGATCAACGACAATGCTGCGGCTCTGCTGATCGAGCGGAAGAATGCTGCGCAGGTCAGCGACGGTATCGGCCGAGAGGAAATGTCCAAGCTGCCTGACAGTGACGCAGGACAGTCGCTCAAGCGGGTCTCGGGTGTCACGCTGCTCGACGGTAAGTACGTATATGTGCGGGGCGTGAGCGATCGCTACAGTAACACGACGCTCAACGGTGCTGCTCTGACCTCCACGGAGCCGGATCGCAAGGCCTTTGCCTTTGACATGTTTCCGACTGAGCTTCTTGAGAATGCAAACGTCGTGAAGTCTTTTACTCCCGATCTGCCGGGCAACTTCGCCGGTGGTCTGGTGCAGCTGAATACGATCGACTTTCCATCGGGACGGGGCCTGAAGGTCTCAGCCTCGCAGGGATTCAATGACTTCGTGACGTTCAAAGGCAATGGCTTCTTCCAGGCTGGCAGCGTGAGTGGCGACAACTTTGGCATGGGTGCGTCCGGACGTGCCATGCCATCGAGTTTTCCGGCCAACCGTCTGGAAATGAACCAGCTCCTGCGTGATGTCCGTGCCGGCAATTCCGACGCTATCGCCCGCATGGATGGGTTCGGACGCACGTTCAATAACGGCAGCTGGAATAGCTCAGCCGAAACCGTTACACCGAATGGTGGAATGTCTTTGACCTATACCGACGTTGTAGCAATCAGTGATACCCAAGAGATCGGCTTCGTGGCCTCCGGCAACTACGGTACCTCGTGGCAGAACAACTCAATCGTGCGTGCCGGTGTACTGTCGAACCCCAAGGACTACCTTTTCAACTTTGAGGGGTCGCAGTCAACCCGTTCGGTAAGCTGGGGTGGATTGTTCAACATCGCCTATCGCGTTGGTTCCGCTGGACGTGTCAGCTTCAAGAATGCCTACAATCGATCGGCCGACTTCGAGAACGTTGCCCTACGCGGGACCAACTATGCTCAGTCCCAGGCGCAGCGTCTCTTCAGTTTCCAGTACGTTGAAAAGCAACTTTACTCGGGAACACTTGCCGGCGAGCACACACTTGCGTGGATCAGCAATGCTCTCGTTGACTGGAAACTCGGATACTCGAACTCCACACGCTCCGAGCCGGACTTCCGACGCCTACAGTTCCTGCGCGATGCCTTTGATCCAAACCAGCCATACTCCGCTGCGTTCGATCTTTCTCCACAAGGGGCCGGTTCACGAGCAGGACGTTTCTATTCGAATCTCGATGATAAGGCAGTCACGGGCTCGTTCAACCTGGCATTCCCACTCTCTTCTGATATCCGTTTGAAGGTAGGGGGCTTGCTGGAAAATCGCTCACGCGTTTTCAAGGCTCGCTCGCTGACAATCGTTCAAGGCGTCGAGAATGACATTTCCGGTGATCTGACGATTACCGATGCAGAGCAATTCCCGGATCTCGGGCGCTTCTTTGCCGACAGCAACTTCAGCGTCGAAAAACAGCGGCTGAGCTACTCCGAAGACTCGAAGCTTTCAGACCAGTACGACGCTCAGGAGAACCTCGTGGCCGCCTACGCTATGGTGGACGTTCCATTCACCATAGCGGGTATGGACCTGCGTGTGATCACGGGTGCTCGGATCGAGAAGAACATCCAGAAACTCAATTCCTTTACAGTCACCGATGACGCGGTCTTTGTTAACCGTGACATCGTTGACGTTCTCCCGGCATTAAATCTCATCTACAAGCCCAGCGAGAGTATCAATATCAGAACGTCTGCCTCGCAGACACTGGCGCGCCCTTCTCTGCGGGAGTTTGCCCCCTTCCAGTTCTACGATTTCGGCATGCAGGCCACTGTCGCTGGCAACCCGAATCTCATCCGCGCACTCATTCAGAACTACGACCTCCGCGTTGAGTACTTCCCAGCAGCCGGCGAGGTTCTCTCGGCGGGTGTGTTCTACAAGCGATTTGACAATGCCATCGAAGAGACGCTGTTCCCTCAGCAGTCCGAGCTTGTGCGTTCCTATGCCAACGCGTCAGGTCCAGCCAACAACATTGGCGTCGAACTCGAAGTACGTAAGTCACTGACATTCATTGACAGCGGTCTCAAGAATTTCCTCGTGTCGGTCAATGCTGCCTTTATCGACTCCCGCATCACCGTGCAGCAGGCGGGCGTGAATGATAACCGCACGATGTGGGGACAGAGTCCCTATACGGTTAACACCACGCTGTCCTACTTCAACCCGTCGTCCAAGACGGCCATCACGCTGGCCTACAACACTTACGGACGTCGCATCATCCAGGTCAATCTGGTTGGTCAATTCCAGGGTGATCCACACGTATATGAACTGCCGCGGCATGTCATCGACTTCTCGGTGATCCAACCGGTGGGCGATGCGCTCGAGCTGAAGCTTAGTGTTCGTGATATGCTGAACCAGCCCCTGAAGTGGGAGCAGAACGGCGCTCTCATCCAATCCAACATCCGCGGTATGGGCATAAGCCTTGGTCTCGGATACCGAATGCAATAATGAACCTTTATCACACGGAGTCATCCATGCGCACCTTTGTTTCACTTGTGGTCACCGTTCTCTGCCTGGCATCTGTTGCCCTGGCACAGAATCCGTCCTCGTGTACGATTCGCTTTCCGAACGGAGGTGAAACATTCCGTCCCGGAACGACGCAAGAGCTCCGTTGGGATACCTCCGGAACATTCCGCTCGCGCTGGCGCTTCAAGTTTGGTACATCGCCGGCCGGACCGTGGACGACGCTGACGGGCGTGTCGAATGTTCTCGACTCGGCTGCCACGCGCGGTCAGTCAGTGCCAACGTCCGGTGGCTGGCGCGTTCCGAGTAACCCCACGACATCGGGCTATCTCCGCATGGAGCTTATTGCCGACAGTAATGGTGTCTTCGATATCACGGATAACCCATTCACGATCGAAGAGCCCCGTGTCGTGCAACCGGACTCGATCCTGACTGGTGAGATCACCCGCTCGCTCACCTTGCGCGCAACCAAGATCTATGGCCTGAGTGGCTATGTGTACGTCAACGCCGGCGCAACGTTGACCATCGAGCCGGGAACGATCATCGTCGGAGATATACCGGGTTCAAACTCCGCGCTTATCATCAATCGCGGTGGAAAGCTCATTGCTGACGGTACACGTCAGAAGCCGATCGTCTTCACCTCTCGCGCCGCACCGGGTCAGCGTGCTCGTGGTGACTGGGGTGGCATTTTGATCTGCGGACGCGCCCGCGTCAACCAACCAGCAGGCCAAGCTGCCCTTGAAGGTGGTGTCGCCGATCAAGTGGCAGGGGGCAAGGGCTGGTACGGCGGAACAGACGACGATGATAACAGCGGCACTCTGCGCTACGTGCGTATCGAATTCGCCGGTATCGCCACACAACCGAATTCGGAGCTGAACTCGCTCACGATGGGTGGCGTTGGCCGCGGCACAACAATTGAGTACGTTCAGTGCTCCTACGGCAACGATGATGCCTTCGAATGGTTCGGCGGCACGGTCAACGGTAAGTACTTGGTAGCCTACGGCACACTCGATGATGATTTCGACTGCGATAACGGCTTCTCGGGTCGGGTGCAGTTCGGCCTCATCAAGCGCTTCCGCACGGTAGCAGATGTCTCAACATCACAGGCCTTTGAGATTGACAACGATGCTACGAGCTCGTTCAATAACCCATTTACCCGCGCGATCTTCTCGAACGTAACTGTTATCGGACCCTTGCAGGACACCGCATGGACTGCCGGTGGCGGCCAGAGCCAGTATAGCTCACGCTATGGTGCAGCGGGACAGATTCGCCGTAATGCACGTGCGAGCATTTTCAACACCGTATTCATCGGATGGCCGCGTGGCTTCGAGATCGCTCAGGCCCCGACGATGGTTGCTGCAAACGCCGATTCGCTGATGGTGCGCAACTGCAACTGGTACGGTGTGAAGGGGGCAACTCTGACACTAGCCGGCGCAACGCCACCG
Organism: uncultured Melioribacter sp.; assembly: GCA_964393485.1. Classification (GTDB taxonomy): domain Bacteria; phylum Bacteroidota; class Ignavibacteria; order Kapaibacteriales; family Kapaibacteriaceae; genus UBA10438. Next base: position 4,428 of record CAYMTW010000007.1, read on the forward strand.
GCAGGCATGGATGCCACATGGCTTCAGCGCCAGGGATATGGCAACGAGGTTGATCGTGGCAATCCTAACAACGCATTCATCGTCAACGCCTGGCCGAACGATAACTCCTTTGATCCCCGTCCGCAGATCGTTGCCCCGTATCTGACAACAGCAAGCTTCGAGAATGGCTCGGCACTTGTGCCGATCAACGACCCGTTTTTCCAACGTGTCGGATATCGTGGTGCATTTGATGCCTCGGGTGCGCGATGGGACGAGGGCTGGGCAGAGTATGACCCGATCAATCGTGAGTATCGTGCGCAGCCCGTTGTGCGCCTCACATCACCCGGCGCAGCTAGCGGTGAGAGTTATCAGCAGGCACAGAAGCTGAGCATTACGTGGGATACATCGGGCGCCGCCGGCAACATCTTCCGCTTTGAGTTTTCGACATCCGCAACCGGACCGTGGCAGCCGATCGCCGGTGCTGAAAGCGTCACCGACGCCGGTGCTACGCGCGGCGTGCTAAAGGATGGTTTTACAACACCAAACATCGTGACGACATCCGGGTACATTCGCATGACGCTGGTGAGCGATCCATCGGTTTTTGACGTCTCCGACTTCCCGTTCGCCATCGAAGCACCAGTCGTCAAGGAACCAACAGTGCGACTCATCGAGCCAGGTGGTAACAACAAGCTGTTCCGCGTCGGTCAGTCGGTCGATGTCCGCTGGGATACCACCAACACCTTCCGTCAGCGCTGGCGCTTTGAGTTTGGCAAGAGTCCAGACGGGCCGTGGAAGGCCATTGCTGGTCTGACGAGTGTTCTTGACAGTGCGACGCGGCGAGGCGTATTCACCGGCGGTATTGTCTTCCGTCCGGAAGACCAGACCAAGACCGGCTACGTTCGCATGACGCTACTGAGCGACACGACCAAGACCGATATCAACGACCAGCCGTTTGAAGTTGTTGCTCCAGCTCCGATCAAGGTCGATTCGATCCTTGAAGGTGAGATTACCAGCAACGTCAGCCTGGTCAACACCAAGATCTACGGTCTGAAGGGCTATGTGTACGTCAACGATGGTGCAACTCTCTCCATTCAGGAAGGCACGATCATCGTCGGTGATGAACCCGGAAACAACTCTGCGCTGATCATCAATCGCGGCGCAAAGATCCTTGCCCGCGGTACGGCAAAGGATCCGATCATCTTTACTTCACGGGCCGTACCTGGACAGCGCTCTCGTGGCGACTGGGGTGGAATACTGATCTGCGGAAAGGCACGCATCAATCAGGCAGCCGGTCAGGCCGCTCTGGAAGGGGGCGTGGCATCACAGACAACTGGTGGCAAGGGCTGGTACGGCGGCACGGACGATGATGACAACAGCGGCGTACTGACGTATGCCCGCATCGAGTTTGCCGGTATCGCAACGCAGCCGAACTCCGAGCTAAACTCACTTACGATGGGCGGCGTTGGACGCGGCACGACCATCGAGAACGTCCAGGTGTCGTATGGTAATGACGACGGCTTCGAGTGGTTCGGCGGAACGGTCAACGCCAAGTACCTTATCTCAACCGGCATCCTCGATGATGACTTCGATACGGACAACGGATTCTCCGGAAAGGTGCAGTTTGGCCTCGTTCAGCGTTTCCGCACAACGGCTGACGTCTCGACATCACAGGCATTTGAGTCTGACAATGACGCTCAGGCCTCGTACAACCAGCCATTTACGTCGGCAACTTTCAGCAACGTCACGGCCATCGGTCCGATCCAGGATACCGCTTGGACGCCGGGATCCGGAGCCAATCAGTTTAGTACGCGCTTTGGTGCGGCCGCACAGATCCGCCGCAACTCCCGTCAGGCCATTCATAACTCGGTTTTCGTCGGATGGCCACGCGGCTTTGAGTTTGCCCAGGTGCCAACGATGATCGCCGCTGCTGGTGACTCCATCGAGATCCGCAACAACTCTTGGTATGGCGTCAAGGGTGCCGTTCTAACACTTGCCGGCGGCACCGCTCCTGCCGGTATCGATGCCGGTTGGCTTGCCAAGCCGGCCTTCGGAAATGTGGTCGATAAGTCATCGCCGGCCGGCGCGATGCTCGAAAACGCCTTTTCTACGAACGCCGACTTTAACCCGGCGATCAAAGCTGGAAGCCCCCTGCAGATATCTGCCGTATTCAGCGGAAAGTCCGACGATGCTTTCTTCGAAAAGGTCACACATCGTGGTGCCTTTGGTATTCAGCGCTGGGATCTTCCATGGTCCGAGTATGACCCGGTCAACCGCGAGTACCGCGCTAAGGATCCAGTATCTGTCCGTGAGGACGACCATGCACGTGCCGGTATGAACGGCAGCGTGTACCCTAACCCGACGATGGACGCCGCAACGGTGCGCTATGAACTGGCGCAGGCCGATGTGGTTACCATCCGGCTGACTGATGCGACGGGTTCCGTTGCAGCCTCGTTCGTGACGAGCGATGCGCAGCAGGCTGGTGTGTATGAGTTTCGACTCATCACGGCTGACCTTGCTTCCGGTCTTTACTACCTGACGATCTCCGGTCAGCGCGGTACGATGACGCTTCCCGTTACCGTTGCCCGCTGATCACCGATCGTGAACAGAACGCCGCTGCGGCCGGCTCCGAAAGGGGCTGGCCGTTGTCGGTTTATAGAGGAGCCTGAAAAAAAGTGGGGCTAGGCAGGTAGTAGAAGGAACGCCATGATCAGTCCGCCCACTTGCAGCTTCAATAGCAGGGCGGCCCGTTCGGGCCGATTCGTCTTCAGACGCCGCCAGGCCAGCATCAGGAGTGTGAATAGCACCGTGACGGCGATCCAGACGGCGATGGTAATGCCGAGGCCAAAGTGGTGCTTTCCAGCGAGTGTATCAAGCCACGGTACCAGCGAGCCATAGACCAGCAGCAAATGGCTGATGTACATGAACAGCGACTCGTTACCAAGCGTCACCAGCAGACGTCCGATGCGCGAGTTTGCCAGTGATTCTTCAATGTGGAAGAGTGACCCCAACAGAAGTAGCGTCGCGCAGACGCGAAAGAGAAGTCCACCCGGAGACCGCCACCACATGGCATCCCAGGGCATGGCAATGGCAAGCCCCTTGCTGAGAAAGAGCACGATGGGTCCGACAAGACCGATGATCACGAACAACCGGGCCAGACGTTCTTTGTCTGGACTCTGCATGAACCAGCCCGTGATGGCCGCTCCGGCAAACAGGTAGCCACACCATGGCAAGAGCGGGAACTGGCTGACACCGTCGCGGGGGACGCTCCAGGATATGGCCATGATGATCGCGGCGATGATGCCGTAGGCGATCGTTGAGCGCTTCAGATCCCGAAGAATGAAGAACACCGCCAGTGCTGCAAGGCTTGTATAGACGATCACATGTAACACATCAAGTTGCAGCCAGGACGTCCACATCGCTTCGGGAGACGCTAGCATGCTGCGCAGCGAAAACACCGGGGTGTGCATCACATAGGCGCAGAAGAGCACGTAGGAGAGGCGCTTGAGGTACGTCCGCAGCTCTGCGCCCGCTTCGAGGTATGCCGTCCCGCGACGGGACAAGGCGATCCACAGCCCCGAGCCCGCGCAGAAGATGAACGTCGGAGCCACGTAGCCGTTGGAGATATTCAGCAGGTTGAACCACCATGATGCGCGAAGTGCGGGGTCGAGAATGACGTTCGTCACGTGGACCTGGATCATCCAGAGAACCGCAATCCCGCGGGCGGCATCAAGAAAGGCGAAACGTTGTCCTTTGGGCATGGGGCTACTCCTTCGGACCACGACCGGTGATGCGGCGCGCCAGGCCAAGGACGAATGGCGCGACGACGATCACCAGAACAATGATCGACGCGATGATAATGAAGGGGCGCTGTAGCATGCGCGGAAGATACTGATGGTATTTTTGACGCGGACACTCTGCCTATGAAAGCTGACGAACAACCACAGCCGATTGCCGCCATTGATGTTGGAACGAATTCGTTCCATATGGTCATTGCCAGCGTCACCGAAGCCGGCATGCTCCGCATACACGGACGCATGAAGGATACCGTGCGCCTCGGCTCATCGGCTGGTGATATGAAGCGTCTTTCGGATGACGCCATCGAGCGCGGTCTGCGCGCCATGGTGCGATTTGTTGATGAGGCTAGGCGGCACGATGCCACCATTCGGGCAATCGCCACCAGTGCCGTTCGTGAGGCCCTGAACAAAGATGTCTTTGTTGACCGTGTGCTCCAGGAAACCGGTGTACACATCGATGTCATTCCAGGGATCGAAGAAGGACGCCTGATCTTTCTCGGAGCGCGCAATGCCCTGAGCGTTTCCGGCAAGCGCGTTCTGGTCTTTGACATCGGAGGGGGCTCAACCGAGACGATCACGGGTCATGACGGAGAGCCGGTGTTCATCCACTCGGCCAAGCTCGGCCATATCCGGCTGACAAAGAAGTTCTTTCCGGACGAAACCATCACCGACCACCAGATCGCTGAGTGTCGGGCATGGATCCGCGGCGAATGGCTGCCGGCCTTCCAGTCGCACATCGCCTATGGTTTCGACGAGGCCATCGGCTGCTCGGGTACGGTCATGGCTTTGGCATCAGTGATCCTGGCCTCGCATGGACGCAAGCAACCGGAATCACTCAACGGACTGACATTCTCCCGTGAAGAGCTTCTGCGAGGCGTTGACCTGATCGTTTCAAAGCGATCTCTGAAGGAACGTCTGGCCCTTGCCGGTATCGACGCCAAGCGTGCTGATGTGATCGTCGCTGGTGCCCTTCTGGTGGAGCAGCTTGTAAAGGGGCTTGGCATTCGCTCGCTGACGCTTAGTGGGTACTCACTTCGTGAGGGGATCGTCTTCGATACGGTCCAGCAGGCCCGGGACATTCAGACCACGCACCACCTGTCGCGCCTGCGCTACCAGAGCGTGCAACACATCTGCGAGCTCTACCGCGTGCGGCGCCGTCATGCAGAACACGTCAAGCACCTGTGTGTGCGCCTGTTCGATGACCTGACGCCTCTGCATGGCATGGGAGATCGTGAACGCGAACTCCTCGAGGCTGCAGCCCTGCTACACGATGTCGGGTATCATATCGCGGCCGACCAGCATCACAAGCACGGCGAGTACATCATCCGTAACTGCGTGATGCCCGGGTTTACCACTGACGAAACGATCCTGATCTCGAGCATTGCCCGCTACCATCGAAAGAGTCACCCCAAACGCAAACACCCGGTCTTTGCCGCGCTGTCGGCTGCAGATCAGCACCTGGTCTGTGTGCTGGCCTCAATGTTGCGGATTGCCGAGGGTCTGGACCGACGTCAGCAATCGATCGTCCACAGCCTTGAGACGCGGATTTCGGCTGATCTGATCGAGATCGCTATGGTGGTGCTTTCAGAGATGCCGGATGTGGAGCTCTGGAGTGCTGAGCGGCGTACAGGTCTGATGGAGGAAACCTTCCGTCGAAATGTCCGGTTCTCCGTTACGCGCCTGTAGCGGCGCAATACGGACCGATTTTCTTCGTCAGTTCTGGCCGAACTATTCACATGGAGAACCCTATGTCACGTCGATCCCTCGGCACAGCCATTGCGCTTATCGGTATTGGTGTTGTAGCCGGCGTCATCCTCATGACCTCATTTTCATCCAACGCCATTGAGCAGCTCTTTGCTCAGGACATTGAACTGGGAGCTGCTTCGCCCCCTACCCCTGCGCCTCAGGCCGTCAAACTGCTCAATGATCAGTTCGCCAATGTGGCGGGTGCGGTCACCCAATCAGTTGTATCGATCTCGGTCAAGACCGACCGCAAGTCCATGATGCGCGGCATGCCGCAGGACTTCTTCCGGTTCTTCGGTCCGGATTTCGGAACGCCGAACGAGGAAGAGGAAGCACCCCAGCTTCCGGATGGGGAAGCCGGCGGATCGGGTGTGGTGATCACGGCTGATGGATACGTCGTGACGAATAACCACGTCGTGGAGAACGCCAAGGAAGGGGGCATAACGGTGACCACCATCGATCAGAAGCAGTTCAAGGCCAAGCTCGTAGGACGTGACCCGCTCACGGACCTTGCCGTTCTGAAGATCGACGGACGTTTCTCGCCAGCTCACCTTGCGCAGCGTTCAGACATCCGCATCGGTGAGTGGGTGGTGGCCGTGGGAAGCCCCCTGGGTCTGAAGTCCACCGTCACGGCAGGTATCGTTTCAGCCATGGGCCGTTCGATTGGTATCGTCGGAACCAATGAAACAACGAATCAGCGTAACCGCTATGCCGCGGAGAATTTCATTCAGACGGATGCAGCCATCAATCCGGGCAACTCTGGTGGGGGGCTGTTTAACCTCAATGGAAGTCTGGTTGGCATCAACACGGCCATTGCATCGCAGTCGGGTGTGAATGCCGGCTATGGATTTGCGATTCCGATCGACATGGTACGAAGCGTAGTGCTGGACCTGATCGATGACGGAAAGATCGAGCGCGGATACATCGGCGTGGAGATCACCAGTGTTGACGAAGCCACGGCCAAGGCCGTCGGGCTGTCTAAGGTCGCCGGCGTCAGCGTGAACCGCGTCGTCAAGGGCGGCGCTGCCGAGTCAGCCGGCCTGGAAGTGGGTGATGTCATCCTCGATGTGGACGGTAAGCCAGTGAAGACCTCCAGTGACCTGCAGAACGAGATCGTTCTTCGCAGGGCCGGAGACAAGGTGAACCTCAAGATCTGGCGCGATGGGCGTGAGATCGCCAAGACCGTTAAGCTGAAGGCACCGGACAACACGGATGTGGCTACAAAGAATGATCCAGATCCGGAGCAAAACACGTCTGCTGATGAGTCCGAGCCGGTCACGATCAAGGGTCTTGGATTTACAGCAGCCGCACTCACATCCGAACAGCGCTCAACGTTTAACGTCAAGACCGGTGTGTTTGTATCCAAGGTTGACCGCATGGGTCAGATGGCACGCCGCGGTCTGCGCCAGGGCACGGTCATCCTTAAAGCTGATGGGAAGGAGATCACCTCGCCTTCCCAGCTTAAGCGTGTGATCACCTCCAAGGAGCCGGGTGACGGCATGATGTTCGTTGTCAAGGACGCTGACGGATCCAAGCAGGCTATCACGGTCGAGGTGCCGGAACTGTGATCCTGCCGTAGATTTCGTCATGAAACGTATCAGACATTCGTTCGGCGTCGCGATCATGCTGGTCATAGTCGCGACGTCGTCAGTTTGTGGGCAGACCTTCTTGGGAGTAACCATTGGCACAACGCTGGCGACATCCTCGCGAAGTGACGTGTCGTCCTACGGTGACCCCAGCCGTATGCTCTACGAACTGCGCGCCTGCACAACCATCCGCAAGGGTATGGAGTTTGTTGGCTCACTGGGACTGCGCACAGAAGAAGGGGGCTTTGTCTCACCATTTGTGCGCAACACTGTTCGACGTCCGACAGGCACGGTCAATGTTGTCGACAATCCGGCTGGTGGCCCAGTAGTGGTCTCTTCTCTGGCAACGTCGGCCATTGAGCTCAACGCTGCTGTACGCATTCCGTTAGCCCGGGTCGACACCTCTGGGTCGTATATGGGCTTGCAGATTGGGGTAATGGCGGATCTTCTGACGTCGGCCGAGCAGACCGATGATTACACCGGAATTCTGCAGGGCGATCGTGGTTCCATTCCTGATCGTGTTTCCACGTCATACGGCACGCAGATCGGTGGCGGCGCTATCATTGGTGGCGTTATTGTCCTCAACACTGGTGCAGGACGGCTGGTACTGGACGTATCGTATATCGTCCGTGGCCCGGAGTCACTGCCTGTGCCGACACCTCGCACAGGTGGTGCGAAAGAGCAGTACGTTGGCTGGCTAGTCGGCAATGGTCTGCGATTCTCCGCTGGCTTTGATCTCGGCCTCTAAGGGGCAGATCAGATAGATAGGTGAGATCCCACCTCGAGTGTTTGCTTGACCGGAATGCCGAAGTAGCGCGCCGGTGTGCGCGAGTTGCGATGCAGAAAAACAAAAAGTTCCTTGCGCCAGCGTGCCATTCCATGGCCATCCTGAACGGTCAGTGTTTCATGTCCAAGAACGAAAATCACGTCGGTGAAATCAACGAGGATGCCTGCATCGGGGAAGGATCTAATGTCATCCTGAAGTGTTAGCTGATCCATGAATCCATAGTGCAGGATCACCTGCCATACCCCGGCTCGAACCTGCTCGAATTCAATCCGATTCTTGGCGTCAACGCGTGCACGCTTCTCTGGGCTGACCGTCAGGAGAATCACGTTCTCATGGTGAACACGGTTGTACTTTAGATTGTTCATCATGGCCGGTGGTGCCACGCCCCCTGTACCCGTCATGTAAATGGCCGTTCCGGGTACGATCGTGTAGCGATCGATGTCTTCACTGATCACATCGGCAAGGGGCTTGCTGCGTTGTTTGATCCGTTCAGTGAGAATTGTTCGCCCTCTTCGCCAGGTGACCATCACGATGAGCGTCAGAACAGCCATGGTGAATGGGACGTATCCGCCATCGAAAAACTTGAGGGTGTTTGCGATAAAGAACGATGCATCGATGACAAGAAATACGGTGCATACAGCGGCGGTAATCGGCACGCTCCAATGAAGAATGCTTCTCATTGCCTGCCATGCAAGCAGCGTCGTTATGACCATTGTTGACGTTACAGCAATACCGTAGGCGGCTGCCAGCGCTCCCGAAGTTTTAAAGGCAACCACCAGCACAGCACAACTGATGAACAACACCCAGTTCACTGTTGGCATGTATATCTGGCCGCGCTCTTCGCTTGATGTGTGCGTGACCTTTAGCCGTGGCAGATACCCGAGCTGCTGAGCTTGCCACGTCAGGGAAAAGGCCCCAGAGATCACGGCTTGCGATGCGATGATCGTCGCGAAGGTTGAGATGATAACCATCGGGACAACCGCCCAGGACGGCACCATGTGAAAGAAGGGGTTGGCGATCGTTGAAGCGATGTTCCCCTCACGCAACAATAGAGCCCCCTGGCCAAAGTACTGTAATGCAAGTGCGGGGTAAGCGACCATGAACCAGCCCCGCATGATCGGTTTGCGTCCAAAGTGCCCCATGTCGGCATAGAGCGCTTCGCCGCCGGTAACAACGAGAAAAACGCTACCAAGAACGACAAAAGCTTCGAATTGATTCTTCGCGAAGAATTGCCATGCAAAGAGGGGATTGACAGCTTGAAAGATCTCTGGAGTTTGCATGGCGTTGATCAGGCCCAGCGTACCCAAGAGTGCGAACCACCCAAGCATAAACGGGCCGAAGATTCTTCCTACGCTGCTCGTTCCATACTTCTGTATGGCAAACAGTCCGACAAGGATGACGAGGGTGATCGGAACCACAAACGTTTCGAGGGCAGGTGCGGCAACAGTCAATCCTTCAACGGCCGACAGTACCGAGATGGCTGGGGTAATGATTCCGTCGCCGTAGAGAAGTGCAGCACCGAAGAGCCCGAGAAATATCACCACTGATGCTTGCGCCGGCTTCGCAAGCTTGCGCAAAACAAGCTCCATGAGTGCTAGGATTCCGCCCTCACCTTCGTTGTCGAAACGCAGAATCACGGTCAGGTACTTCACGCATATGATCAGCGTCAGAGCCCAAAATATTAGCGACAAAATGCCGAGGACTTCCACACGACCAGGCGTGAGCCCGTAGTGCGGAGAGAAACATTCTTTGAGTGCGTACAGGGGGCTGGTGCCGATGTCACCATACACCACGCCAATGGCGGCGATGGTCAGAGCAAGGAGCTTATTGCCGCTCGGGGCGGCATGCCCGCTCTTGGTTTCATTGTCCATGGTGGACGCTTCCAAGTTGGAACAATCATGGGCCCCTTCAATAGGAGCCTCCAAACTTACGGTCCAAGGGCACTCATTCCGTAGTTTCGTTGTTCTGGCATTCCAACGAAAAACAATCCTACGGTTATCACCATGTCTTTCCAGCATCCGGATTACTACAACATCGACGACCTCCTGACCGAGGAAGAAAAGCTTGTTCGCCAGACTGTCCGCGACTTCGTTGACAACGAGGTTCTACCGATCATCGAGCACAGTGCTCGCGAGGGTGTGTTTCCTCAGCATCTGGTCAAGAAGATGGCTGAGATCGGCCTGTTCGGCATTACTCTGCCGCAGGAATACGGTTGTGCCGGACTTAACAGCACGTGCTATGGTCTTGCCATGCAGGAGCTCGAGCGCGGTGATTCGGGCATCCGCTCCTTTGCTTCTGTACAGAGCTCGCTGGTGATGTACCCAATCTACTCCTACGGCTCCGAAGAGCAGCGTCGCAAGTGGCTGCCACGCCTTGCCGCCGGTGATGCGATCGGATGTTTCGGCCTTACCGAACCCGATGCCGGTTCGAACCCCGCCTCGATGGCTACCAACGCCAAGAAGGTGGAAGGGGGCTTCATCCTGAACGGCGCCAAGATGTGGATCACCAACGGCACGCTGGCCGATGTGGCTGTTGTCTGGGCTAAGCTTGATGGTGTTGTCCGCGGCTTCCTTGTCGAAAAGGGCATGGCTGGTTTTACGGCACCCGAGATGAAGGGTAAGCACTCCTTGCGTGCTTCTGTGACATCCGAGCTGGTGTTCCAGGACGTATTCCTGCCCGATGAGAACATCCTTCCGGGCGTGGAAGGCCTGAAAGGCCCCCTCTCATGCCTTACCCAGGCACGTTATGGTATCTCGTGGGGCGTGGTCGGTGCCGCCATGGCGTGTTATGATTCCTCGCTGAATTACGCAAAAACCCGTATTGCCTTTGGCAAGCCAATCGCAGGATTCCAGATGATCCAGGAGCGTCTGGTGCTGATGCTCAATGAGATTACCAAGGCGCAGCTGCTATGCTGGAGGCTCGGTCGGATCAAGGACTCCGGGACACTTCGTCCGCAGCAGGTGTCGCTGGCCAAGCGAAATAACTGCGAAATGGCTCTGAACATTGCCCGGATGAGCCGCGAGATCCACGGGGCCAATGGCATTTTGGACGAATATCCCGTGATGCGCCACGCAGCAAACCTCGAATCGGTCAAGACCTACGAGGGAACGCATGAAATGCACACCCTCATCCTGGGTCAGGACATTACCGGTCTGAACGCCTTTTCGTAGGTAGGTGGGGAAAAGTTCCCTATATTTGTACCCGATTTCGAAGGGTGGGCGATGTCGCCCACTTTTCATTTGTGGTCATCTGTTCGGCAACAACCTGCGGAGATCTATGAAGGAAACCCTTCCGGAAAGAATCCGGACGGCCATCGCCAGCGCGTGCGATGAGGCCGGGGTTTCGCTCATTGATGTTGTTGTTCGTGGACAGGCGCGGCAGCTGGTGCTGGACGTCTTCATCGACGCGGTCGATGGCGTCACGCACGAGCACTGTCGGAATGTCAGCCGGGGCATTGATGAACGGCTGGCTGAGGATGAGTATGCCGGCCGCCTTCGGGCGGTCGATGTGTCTTCGCCGGGGGCTGAGGCTCCGGTTAAGCACCTCTGGCAATTGACAAAACATGTTGGGCGGACGGTTCGCGTGCGACGCAAGGACGGCGTTGTCATTGATGGCGTTTTACTGCGAGCTGATGAATCGGGGCTGGACGTTCAACCCAAACAATCGAAGAAGCAGCCGATCCCACCGGTCAGCATTGTGGCTGATGAGGTGGAGGAGGCAATGGTACGGATCACGTTTTAGAGAACAGGCCGAGCCTGTTCGTCATGGAGTCGAATCACATGGCACGTCGGAAAGTCAAACAGCAAGTCGATAACAAGAAGCTCATCATCGATGCCTTCAATGAGATGGCGCGTGAAAAGAGCATTGACCGTGACCTGTTGCAGGGAATCGTTGAAGAGACACTCTCGGCAATGGTTCGCAAGAAGTATGGTCTCGAGTCGAACTTCGACATCATCGTGAACATGGAAAAGGGCGACATCGAGATCTACCTCATGCGGGAGATCGTCGAAGAAGTCGAAAATCCGGAATTGCAGATCTCGGCAGCTGATGTGCGTGAGGTCACCGGTGACGAGCCCGAGATCGGCGATGAGTACATCGAAGAAATCACACTCGAGAACATCGCTGATTCGTTTGGACGCCGTCTGATCGCTCAGGCGATCCAGAATCTCAACCAGCGGATCCGCGACGTTGAGAAGGATAACATCTACGAAGAGTACGCTAAGCGTGTTGGCGAGGTGATCATCGGCGAGATCTACCAGGTCCGTCCGAACAACATCCTCGTAATGCACAACAAGGTTGAGATGCGCCTTCCGCGTGAAGAGCAGATCCCTACCGAGCGTCTGAAGAAGAACCAGCAAGTCAAGGCCATTCTCAAAGAAGTTCGCCGCTCCGGTGGTGCAACGGGACTGCCTGACCTTATCCTTTCGCGCGCAGATGACCGCTTTATGGAGCTGCTGTTCGAACAGGAAATACCTGAGATCTTCGACGGTGTGATCAAGATTCGCGCCATTGCCCGCGAGCCTGGTGAGCGTGCCAAGGTTGCCGTAACATCGTTCGATGAACGCGTTGATCCAGTCGGTGCCTGCGTCGGTATGAAGGGCATCCGGATCCACTCGATCGTGCGTGAACTTGGAAACGAAAACATCGACATCATTGAGTTTCACGATGACCCGCGTCTGTTCATTGCCCGTGCGTTGTCGCCGGCTAAGGTTCGTGATGTGCAGATCAGTCCTGACGGACGTGCTGCCACGGTGATCGTTCCAGACGATCAGGTCTCGCTGGCTATTGGCAAGCAGGGGCAGAATGTGCGTCTTGCCTCAAAGCTTACGGGCTACTCACTGTCGCTTGTTAAGGAAGGGGCTGAGGACATCGAACTCATCGAATTCCGCGACGAGCTCGGGCGTGACTTGTTCGAAAAGCTTATCCGTGCCGGTATCGACACGGCCCGTGAGTTCCTCGAAGCCGAGCCAGCATCGTTGTTGGCGATCATCGATAAGGCCAGGATCGTACGCATACGCCGGGTCATTCTCGAAGAGTTTGAAGAACGTGAAGATCAACATTATCTGATCGCGCTTGAGGATGCGGCCGTAGCTCTCGAAGCACCGGCGGCTCAGGATGCCGTATCAGATGACATTGCAGAGTCGTATGCCGAAGACACCCCCGAAGTGTATGAGGCTGAAGTTGAGGAATCGTCCGAGGCCGAAGAATCGGCCGACGAGTCCACAGGTAATGAAGAAGAGTAATCGAAGGAAGTATGGCTGGTTCACCAGGAAATAAACTGTTCAAGGTCGCAAGTCAGATCAACATTGGTCGTGACGCGATCGTCGAATACCTTGCCTCGAAGGGACATAAGATCGAGAACAAGGCCACGACGGTGCTCACAGACGAAGAGCTGGATCTTGTGATCGAAAAGTTTGCCAAGGAGCTGAAATCCGCGCAGAAACAGCGTGAGAAAGTTCAGCGCCAGCAGGCTGTTCGTAAGAGCCACCTTGAGCAGGGCAATGCGATCTCCATCGAAACCATCGCCGAGGCAGAAGAGCGCGAGCGGGTGATCGAGGAGCGTCTGGAGCGTCCCGAGCCGACCCCTGTGGCGGCTCCTGCCAAGCCCCCTGTGGTTGAACCCGATGAAGTCGTCGAACCCGCTCAGGCCGCACCCGCGCCTGTGCCTATTGCCGAGCCTGTCGAAGCGGCTGCACCAGTCACTCTCGAGGTGGAACAGCCGGCTGCTCCGGCCGGTCCGGCTGTTGGTGTTGTAATCGATCTGAGCGAAGCGAAGAAGAAGGAAGCGGCTGACAAGGCTGCTAAGGCAGGTGAAGCCAAGGCGGGCAAGGACTATGAGCCTGCCCCGATCAAGCCGAAGGTAGAAACTGCGGCTCCTGTTGCCGAAGCCCCGGCTGCTGAAACACCGGCAGCGGAAGGTGGCGAAGCTGGATCCGAAGAATCCGAAGAGAAGAAAGCCAAGCGCCGTCGCAAGGGCGTTGTTGAAGTCCAGTATAATCCAAGTGGAACCACGCAGTTGCGCGGTCTCACTGTTGTCGGAAAGATCGACCTTGCCCCCAAGGCACCACCACGTCCGAAGCGCGACGAACGTCGTCCATCGGAACAGCGTGACGGACGTCGCGGCGCGATCGGTGATGCACTGGTAGCACGTGGACGGGGTCCGGCAGGCACGGGCGCAGCCCCTGCCGGTGCCGATGGAGCCCGCCGTCGTGACTTTGGACCGCCGGCCCCATCGTCGGCAGCCAAGAAGGCCGACGACAAAAAGAAGAAGAAGACACCAGCAAAAGGTATGCGGAGCCAGGTGTCTGACTCGGACGTCGAACGCGCGATCCGGCAGACCCTCTCGGGCATGGAACTCGCACCTGCCGGCGGACGCGCCAAGCTGCGCATGCGCAAGCGTCTGGAGCGCGAGGAGAAGGAAGCCATCCGTCAGGAAGAACTTGCCCGCGAGAGCTCGACTCTCCGTCTGTCGGAGTTCGTGACCACGGCCGACCTTGCCAACATGATGCGCGTGACGGCCTCCGACATCATCATGAAGTGTATGGGGCTCGGGTTGATGGTGTCCATCAACCAGCGCCTTGACAAAGACACGATCACACTGATCGCCTCTGACTACGGATTCGAAGTATCATTCCTTGATGAGCAGGCCGAGCAGGAAGAGATCGAGATCGAGGACGCACCAGAAACACTGCAGCCACGATCACCGATCGTTACGATCATGGGTCACGTTGACCATGGTAAGACGTCTCTGCTTGACTATATCCGTAATGCCAATGTGGTGGCCGGCGAAGCCGGCGGAATCACGCAGCACATTGGTGCCTACCGCGTCGAATTACCCAATGGACGGAACATTTCGTTCCTCGACACGCCGGGTCACGAAGCCTTTACGGCTATGCGTGCCCGCGGCGCACAGGTCACGGATATCGTGGTGCTGGTTGTTGCCGCTGACGATAGCGTGATGCCCCAGACGATCGAGGCTATTTCCCACTCGCAGGCAGCCGGCGTGCCTATTGTCGTTGCGATCAATAAGGTTGACCGTCCGGAGGCAAATCCGGATCGTATTCGTCAGCAACTTGCTGACCACGGCGTGCTCGTTGAAGACTGGGGTGGTAAGTATCAATGCGTTGAGATCTCGGCCAAGTCGGGACTCAACATTCCGACCCTCCTCGAGAAGATCCTTCTTGAAGCGGACATTCTTGAGCTCAAAGCCAATCCTGATAGAAATGCCCGTGCTACGGTCATCGAAGCACACATCGATAAGGGGCGTGGAAACGTTGTTACGGTGATCGTCCAGAAGGGTACGCTGAACGTTGGCGACATCTTCGTCTGCGGTCAGTTTGCCGGCCGCGTTCGCGCTATGTTCGATGAACGTGGTCACCGTCTAGACTCGGCTGGACCGTCCATGCCAGCTCAGGTG
This sequence comes from uncultured Melioribacter sp., assembly GCA_964393485.1. Taxonomy (GTDB): domain Bacteria; phylum Bacteroidota; class Ignavibacteria; order Kapaibacteriales; family Kapaibacteriaceae; genus UBA10438. The sequence goes on from CAYMTW010000007.1 coordinate 19,734, forward strand.
ACAGGATTCGACGGACTCCCGAATGCCGGCGACGTACTCCTGGAAATGGAGACCGATGCCGAAGCTCGCGATGTTGCTACTCGCCGTCAGCAGCTGCGCCGCGAGCAGCAGTTCCGCGGAATGCGCCACTTGACGCTCGACGATATTTCAGCACAGATCCAGCAAGGGGGCGTCAAAGAGCTCCGACTTATTGTTCGTGCCGACGTGTCTGGCTCAGTTGAAGCTCTTGCCGACTCGTTGCAGAAACTCTCGACGCCAGAGGTCAAAGTGCGGATCCTGTACCGCGGTGTGGGTGCGATCTCCGAGAGCGACATCATGCTTGCCTCGGCTTCTGATGCGATCGTCGTTGGCTTCCAGGTCAATGTGCCCCCTGCCACTCGCAAACTTGCCGAAAGCGAAAGCGTCGAGATCCGTCTGTACTCCATCATTTACGACTGTATCAACGAAGTACAGCTGGCTCTCGAAGGGATGCTCACGCCAGACATCAAGGAAGAGATCACTTCGACCGTTGAGATCCGCGCTATCTTCAAGATCAGCCGTCTCGGAACGATCGCCGGCTGCTATGTGCAGAACGGTAAGATCACCCGTAACGACAAGGTTCGCGTACTGCGCGACGGGTTCGAGATCTACAAGGGTACGCTCACTTCGCTCAAGCGAGTCAAGGACGATGTGCGCGAGGTTGATACGGGCTACGAGTGCGGTATTGGTATCCAGGGCTTCAATGACCTTGAGGTCGGCGATATCATCGAAAGCTACAAGACCATTGAAGTGAAACGGAAGCTGTCGTAGTCGTGTCGATCCGTACAGAGCGCGTGGCCGGCGAAATCCAAAAGGCCCTGGCAAGCCCCCTGAGATCGGTCGCCGAGGAACTTTCGGCAGGATTCATCTCCGTGACCGAGGTGCGCCTGTCGGCTGATCTTCAGCTGGCGCGTGTGTACCTGAGTGTATTCGGAGGTAAAGGCATCACGCCTGCGGAAGTACTCGATCAGATCGATAAGCACTACATGGGACGCGTGCGTCATCATCTCGCTACGTCTCTCAGACTTCGCTACACTCCGCAATTGCAGTTCTTCATTGACGATTCGCTCGACCGTGCCCAGCGCATCGAGGCGATCCTAGACCGGGTAAGGCCGGCCGATGAAGCTCATCAGAATGACACAGCAACGAATGAATGATCGAATGACGCTTGATCGTTCGACCTGTGCGGCGATCGAGCAGTGGTTGGAAACGGCACGAACGGACGGGGCAATCGCGCTCATTGACAAGGAAGAAACCTGGACGTCGTTTGACTGCGTGGCAAAGATTCGCAATCTCACCCGCGTCAAACGCGTCGGACATGCCGGAACACTGGATCCTCTTGCCACGGGGCTCCTGGTCCTGTGTTTCGGCAAGGCAACAAAGGATATCGAATCGCTGCAGGAAGGCGTCAAGACCTATGAGGTTGTGATCCGTCTGGGTGGTGATTCGACGACCGATGATCGCGCGGGCGAATGCACTGAACGCTTTGTTGAACCGATGGCAGCCGAAGATGTAACGGCGGCTTTACTGTCCTTTATGGGCACCATCGACCAGACTCCGCCAGCATATAGCGCTGTCAGACACCAAGGACGACGTCAGTACGACCTTGCACGCAAGGGTATTGAGTTCACACCAAAGATCAGGCAGATCACGATCCATGAGATTCGCGATGTGTCGGTCACATGGCCTGATGTGCATTGCACGATCACATGCTCACGTGGCACCTACATCCGCTCGATCGCTCGGGATCTCGGATTGAAGCTAGGCTGCGGCGGATACGTCTGGACGCTGCGTCGCACGTCAAGCGGCAATCATCATGTCGAGCATGCGTTGCGCATTGACGAGCTTCGACAGCTGCTTCAACCGCAGGAGGTGGAATGACGATCGTTCGCTACGGAACTGATGCCATGCCATTTCAAAGGTCCACCGCCATCACGGTCGGAACATTTGACGGTGTCCATGTTGGACACGTCGGAATTCTGGAATTGATGCGGCGCATGAGTGCAGAGCACAACGAGCGTATCGTAGTGGTGACCTTCGATCCGCATCCGCAGATCGTGCTAGCGCGCCAGGGGCGCGAACCGCTGAAGCTGCTGACCGATATTGATGAGCGTTGTGAACTCCTAGCCAGCAATGGTGTGGATATGACAGTCATCATTCCGTTTACGCGGGAGTTCGCTTCGACCGAAGCCGCCGACTTTGTTACGTCTGTAATCGTGCGGGACATTGGGGTACAACACTTCTTCATTGGTCACGATCATGTTTTTGGAAAAGATCGTGGCGGCAATGAAGAGCTGTTGCAGCGCCTTGCTCCCGAGTGTGGATTCAAGGTGGAGCCCATTCCGCCCCTTGCCTTCGATGGCGTGGTGGTCAGCAGTACCAAGGTTCGACAGGCCTTGCAGCGGGGATCGATTGTCGAAGCCACGCGTATGCTTGGCCGGTTCTACTCCGTCAGGGGGCATGTGGTGTACGGTGATGGACGCGGACGGCAGATCGGTATTCCCACGGCGAACATCCGTCCGGCTGGTGAGCACAAGCTCCTCCCCGGCAATGGCGTGTACGTTGTGGCAGCAGAGATCAATGGAACACCGCAGCTTGGAATGGCCAACATCGGTGTGCGTCCAACGTTCACCGACGATTCACAACCGACCCTCGAGGTTCACTTTCTGGACCTCAACGAGGACCTCTACGGACGCACAGTAGATGTGCAGTTCATCGATAAGATCCGCGATGAACGGCGCTTTGCCTCACTCGAAGAGTTTCTCGAACAACTTCAACAAGACAGAAATCAAACAACAACCTATCAACATCACTTAAGGGAATGGAGGACGAAATGATCTCCAAACAACGTAAAGCCGAGGTCGTCGCCCAATTCGGCGGCGGAGCCTCAAACACCGGCAAGCCGGAAGTGCAGATCGCACTGCTGACAGAGCACATCAAGGCTCTTTCGGCTCACTGCGAACAGCATCGCAAGGACCACCACTCACGTCGCGGTCTGATCATGCTCGTGGCAAAGCGCAAGAATCTGCTGGGCTACCTGCAGAAGAACAACATTCAGCGCTATCGCGAGATCCTGGCACAGCTCGGACTGCGCAAGTAAACGTTGCTATCAACCGAGGCGGCGATCATCTTTGCGATGATCGCCGCCCGTCTTTGAACACTTTCCATGGCATCGTGGCACTCTTTGTCAGGGGGCTTCTCTTCCAGCCCCCTGACAAGGAGTGATAGCTGACCGCGGTGCCGTCACAACCCACAACATGGGTTGACATTCATCCACATTTGGAGTGCATCATGCACACGGTCAAAAAGATCATCAACGGCAAAGAACTGTCCATCGAGACAGGCCGCTTTGCCAAACTCTCCGCCGGCTCGGTGATGGTCACCTACGGCGAAACGATGGTGTTGGTTGCCGCTAACGCGAGCGCCGAACCTAAGCCTGACATCGACTTTCTGCCGCTCACCTGCGAATACCGCGAAAAGCTGGCCTCTTCGGGCAAGATTCCGGGTGGATTCTTCCGTCGTGAAGGACGTCCAACAACGACAGAGATCCTGACTTCGCGTCTGATCGACCGTCCGCTTCGCCCCCTTTTCCCAAAGGAATGGCGTAACGACACGCAGGTCATCGCTACGGTCTATTCCTACGACATGGAAAACGAGCCAGACGTGCTGGCCGTGATCGGTGCATCGGCAGCGCTGATGATCAGTGATATCCCGTTCAAGGGGCCGATCGCTGAGGTTCGCGTTGGACGCGTCAACGGTGAGTTCATCATCAATCCTACGCGCTCGCAGATCGAGGAATCGGATCTTGAGATCATGGTTGCCGGTTCGGACTCGTCGATCGTGATGGTGGAAGGATCGAGCAAGGAGATCTCTGAGGACGAATTCGTAGCCGCGATGGAATTCGCCCATAACTGGATTCGTGAGATCAACGCCCTGCAACTTGAGCTGATGTCGAAGCTCGACATCAAGAAGCGCGAAGTTGTCCCAGCCGAAACGCCAAAGGAACTCCTTGCTGCCGTCGAGGCCGTGATCACGGATCGTATCCGTAAGCAGATTCGCATTGAGTCATCCAAAGAGCAGCGCAGTGCATTCCGTACCGAGATCAAGAGCCTTGCCACCGCAGCGGCGAACGCCGTTGTGGAGTCCAATCCTGACGCCTTCACCGGCATCAATGTTGCCAAGATGCTTGGTGGCGTTGTCAAGAAGATCGAAGCACGTGAAATGCGTGAAATGATCCTGGCCGAAGGACGCCGTCTTGATGGACGCTCAACGACACAAATCCGACCAATCACCGTGGAAACGGGTGTGCTTCCGCGCACACACGGTTCGGCACTCTTCACGCGTGGTGAAACGCAGTCGCTGACCACCATTACCCTTGGAACGAAGAAGGATCAGCAGCTCATCGACGGTCTGCTTCCGACCTACGACATTCGGTACATGTTGCACTACAATTTCCCGCCGTTCTCGACGGGAGAGACCGGACGATTCGGCTTTACCAGCCGTCGTGAAACGGGTCACGGTGATCTTGCTGAGCGCTCGCTCAAGCACTTCATTCCGGACGAGCTCGAGTTTCCGTACACCATCCGCGTGGTGTCGGACATCCTCGAGTCCAACGGTTCGTCATCAATGGCTACCGTGTGCGCCGGCTCACTGGCTCTCTTCCACGCTGGCGTTCCAATGAAGAAGGCCGTGGCGGGTATCGCCATGGGTCTGATCATGGAAGACAACCGCGTGGCAGTTCTCAGCGACATTCTTGGTGACGAGGACTTCCTTGGAGACATGGACTTCAAGGTCACGGGTACATTTGAAGGCATCACGGCCTGTCAGATGGACATCAAGATCGAAGGTCTGTCGGTGGACATCATGCGCACGGCTCTGCAGCAGGCCCGTGACGGACGTCTGCACATCCTGGGTATCATGAATGCCCACATGGATGCGCCGAACGTGGACCTCTCACCATATGCGCCGAAGCTCACCACCATCCAGATCCCGGTCGAGTCCATCGGCGCGGTCATCGGACCAGGGGGCGAAATGATCCGCAGCATCGTCAAGGAGACGGGTGCCGAGATCAACATCGAAGACGACGGAACCGTGACAATTGCTGCGATCGATCAGGCTAGCGCCGACGCTGCTATCGCCCGTATCCGCGATATCACGCGTCCGATTGAGCTCGACTCGGTCATCAAAGGCAAGGTCAAGGAAGTCCGCGAAGGCCTTGGTGCATTCGTCGAACTCAAGCCGAAAAAGGAAGGTCTTCTGCACATTTCGCAGATCGATCACCGTCGGGTTGAGAACGTCTCGGACGTGCTTAAGGTCGGTGACATCATCGAAGTCAAAGTTATCGAAGTGCAGCCAGACGGAAAGATCCGTCTATCTCGCAAGGCCCTGATGCCGCTGCCAGAAGGCATGGAGCCATACGAAGACCGTCCACGTCCACCACGCGATCGTGGTGGTGACCGTGGTGGGGATCGTGGCGGACGCGGCTACGGCGGAGATCGTGGCGGACGCGGTGGCGACCGTGGCGGAGATCGTGGCGGACGTGGTTACGGTGGTGACCGTGGCGGACGCGGCGGAGACCGTGACCGTGGACCACGTGATGATCGCGGACCGCGGGAAGATCGTGGGCCACGTCCAGAGCGCCATGATGATGACCGTCCACGTCACGATGCTCCACGCGAGGAACGTCCACCACGTGATGAGTCATCGGGTGGTGGCGGTGACTTCTTCGTCGGCTAAAATCGACGCACACACAGATTGATTTTTCAAGGGGCGATGCACGGTTTCTGATGCATCGCCCCTTTCTGCTTCCCGTATCTTCGCTGGGCCTTGCATAATGGATTTCACGCTTCTCATATCGAATCTTACCAATCCCACGCTGCTGTTCTTTCTGCTCGGCATTCTTGCCGTGCGCCTGAAGAGTGATCTTGAGATCCCGGCAACTACGGCCAAGTTCATCAGCCTCTACCTGCTCTTCTCGATCGGATTCAAAGGCGGTCAGGAGCTGGCCCATAGCCCCTTTACAACAGAGATCATCTGGAGCTGTATTGCCGGACTGGTGATCGCCTCGGCAATTCCGGCGTACAGCTTTTTCGTCCTCCGAAGACATTTCTCGGTGTCAGATGCCGGCGCCATTGCTGCCGCATACGGATCGGTAAGCGCAGTCACTTTCGTAGCTGCCTCAACGTATCTCGAGGCGCAGGGAATGACGTTCAGCGGACACATGGTGGCCGTGATGGCACTGATGGAATCACCGGCCATCATTGTTGGTGTGATCCTCGTGATGCTCTATGATGATGAGAGTCGATCCAGCGTGAAATTCGGCGAGGTGATTCACCACGCGTTCACCAACGGCAGTGTGCTCATGATCACCGGGAGCTTGATCATCGGCATCATCTCTGACGAGAAAGCCGCCATGGGTATCAAGCCCTTCACGACGGACATCTTCAAAGGCTTTCTTGCGATCTTTCTTCTGGAAATGGGGCTTATCACCGGCAACCGGCTTTCCTCGTTTCGATCACACGGATGGTTTGCTGTTGTTGTCGGCATTGCAATGCCGCTCGTCAATGGATCACTGGTTGCCATGGGAAGTCACCTTGTAACGACTGATCCCGGAAACAGATTCATGTTTGCGGTTCTGGCCGCGAGTGCATCGTACATTGCTGTGCCGGCAGCCATGCGGCTGGCCGTTCCGAAGGCTGACCCTGGACTGTATATCCCGATGGCGCTCGGCGTCACCTTTCCCCTGAATATCACGCTCGGAATGCCACTGTATGAGTGGTTGGTCTTCGCAACGTGATCTGCTGAACGATTGGACCATGATGAAGCACAGTGTAAGCATTCTCATTCTCCTGTTCTCCACCCTTGTCATGAGCCAGGCCCAGCTTCGCTACCCACCCGATAAACGCGTTGTCGTCAGCGATACGATCCATGGAGTGGTTGTTGACGATCCATATCGCTGGCTCGAAAACGAATCCGACCCGGCGGTCTCGATATGGGTTGAGAACCAAGCGGCCTTGGCAGACAGCGTCCTTCGAAGCATTCCGTATCGCGAAGCACTCATTGATCGACTTGATGCCGTTAACACCTTTGAGCGACGATCAGCCCCCTGGCATCGGGCAGGCGTGACGTTCTTCTACCGCAATGATGGACGTCAGAACCACAGCGTTCTCTGCATGCAGCGCGATGGTTCAGCAGATGTCGAGGTCCTGCTCGATCCAAACTCCTTTAGTGATGATGGCACTGTGTCGCTGGCCTTTGCCACGGAAAGTCACGATGGAAAGTACCTTGCCTTCGGCAAGTCGGAAGGGGGCTCTGATTGGCGTGACATCTACGTGATGGATATCGCGTCGAGGAAGCTCCTCCCCGACGTGATTCGTTTCGTGAAGAACTCGGGTGTGAGCTGGCATGAAGGTGGATTCTACTACTCGCGATATGATTCATCCTCTTCGGCTTCGAAGTCCCTGGTAAAGAGAAACTCGCAACAGTATGTGATGTATCATCGGCTTGGAACGGCTCAGAATCAGGATGAGCTCGTTTATACAGACCCATCCAATCCCGAACAGTTCATCGGATGCTACGTCTTGGAGGATTCGCCCTACCTTATCCGCACAGTGCGCAAGGGGAATCAGGATGGCAACGAAGTGTATGTGCGGCCCCTGGCTGAGCCACTCGGTGAATGGAAGAAGATCTATGCCAGCGCCACGACATCATTCTACCCGCGATATGATCACGAAGGTGTTCTCTATGGAGTAAGTACCGACGGCTCTCCGAACGGTCACGTGGTGCGAATAGCGGACCCTCTGGGTAGCGCAACGATGGAAACGATCGTTGCCGAGCGAAGTATTGTGCTTGACGAGCTTTCGTTTGCTGGCGGTCGCATGTTCCTGACATACATGTCGGATGTCCATCACATCGTTGAGGTGGCCGATCTTGATGGCAGGAAGCTGTCGGACGTTCAGCTTCCCGGAATCGGATCCGTCTCCGGTTTCGACGCCAAGACCACCGACGCCTCGGTGTACTTCACGTTTACATCCTACTCCACGCCGACGACGATCTACAGCTACGACATAGCTACGGGAAAGAGTAGCGTTTGGCAGAGCATTCAAGCCCCCTTCGACCCGTCTGCCTTCAGCACGGAACAGGTATTCGTAAAGAGCAAGGACGGGGCTCGTATTCCGATGACGATCCTTCGCAAGAAGGGTGTTGCCGGCGCGCGCCCAACGATGTTGTATGGCTATGGCGGCTTCAACATTTCCATTACACCGAGCTTCAACGTCAACTACATCCCCTGGTTGGAGCAGGGGTGCGTTGTGGCCATCGCGAATCTGCGAGGCGGCGGCGAGTATGGGGAGGAGTGGCACAAGGCCGGGATGCGCCTGAACAAGCAGAACGTCTTTGATGATGCGATCGCCTGTGCCGAGTGGCTGGTTGCAAATGGTGTCACGAAGCGCGATGTTCTTGCTCTCAATGGACGTTCCAACGGTGGACTGCTGGTTGGTGCGGTGATCAATCAGCGTCCGGAGCTCTTTCGCGTAGCACTCCCAGAAGTGGGTGTGATGGATATGCTTCGCTTCCACCGCTTCACGATCGGCTGGAACTGGCAGGCCGACTATGGTGAGATCAGCAAGCCGGATGAGTTTCTCGCTTTGCATGCCTATTCGCCGTATCACAACCTGCGGTCAGGTATCGAATATCCTTCGACGATGGTAATGACGGCTGATCACGATGACCGTGTGGTTCCGGCGCACAGTTTCAAATACGCTGCCATGTTGCAGCATGTTTATCAAGGGTCGCGTCCGATGCTACTGCGAGTTAAACTCCGCTCGGGTCACGGCGACGTTAACCGTCGCAAACTCCTTGAAGGTGTTGCTGACAAGTACAGCTTCATGTGGTCCGAAATGGGATTCACTCCAAGCTTTTCGAAATAGATCTCACAACAAAGGAGCCCCCTGACTATGGATCGTCGTTCCTTTATCGCCACAACCGTTGGTGCAGCAGCACTTGTCATCAATGCAAAAGCAGAGATTATCCCTGCAGAAGCAGATGTCAACCCGGCGGAAGCAACCGTCGTCCCTGCGGAAGCAACCGTCGTCCCTGCGGAAGCAGGGA
>CAYMTW010000007.1:28959-54249 GCA_964393485.1 uncultured Melioribacter sp.
GCGGAAGCAACCGTCGTCCCTGCGGAAGCAACCGTCGTCCCTGCGGAAGCAGGGACCCATCCCGAACCCGATGCGCCACTTGTCATCTCCACATGGGACCACGGCATGGCAGCGAACGCTGCCGCGCTGGCAGCACTCTCATCAGGGGGTAGTGTGGTCGACGCCGTGGAACGGGGCGTCATGGTCACCGAAGCAGATCCGACGAATCTTAGTGTGGGACTATCGGGACTTCCTGACCGTGACGGCATCGTGACACTAGACGCCTGTATCATGGCTGGTGATGGACGTGCCGGTTCGGCGTGTTTCCTTCAGGGCATCAAGCATCCTATCTCCCTTGCTCGGTTGGTTATGGAAAAGACGCCGCATGTGATGATCGTAGGTGCCGGCGCAGAGCGCTTTGCCCGCGATAATGGTATGACGCAGTTCCCGAATGCACTCTCCGCCGAAGCGAAGAAGGCATGGGAGCAGTGGCTGACGGAGAAGAAGTACAAGCCTGTGATCAACATCGAAAATCATGATACGATCGGAATGCTGGCACGGGATGCTCAGGGTCGCATGGCCGGAGCCTGCACCACCAGCGGTCTTGCCTATAAGATCCATGGTCGTGTCGGCGACTCACCGATCATCGGTGCCGGACTCTTTGTTGACGATGAGGTAGGGGGCGCAACCAGCACCGGACTCGGCGAGTCGGTCATCCGCACCAGCGCGTCAGCTGTCGCCGTCGAACGCATGCGCTACGGCGCTACCCCACAGGAAGCCTGCGAAGAAGCCATCAAACGCATCGTTAAGAAACACGACAACTGGAAGGACTTCCAGGTCGGTATCCTTGCCATCGATAAGCAGGGACGTTATGGGGCTTTTGCCCTGCACAAGGGCTTTACCTACGCGCTGAATAATGAGCTGAAGACAGCGGATGCGTACGGACGATGATGGAAGTAGAGAATTCCGTACTTCCGTACTTCCGTACTTCCGTAACTAGGCCTCCATGCGTACACTCATCATTGGTGCTACGGGGCTTGTAGGCTCCGAGCTTGTCGGTCTGCTTGCGAATGATCCACGTTTCACATCGCTGACGGTGCTGTCGCGTCGGCCGATCGCTGGGTTTGATGGACATCCTACGATCCGCAACGTGGTGAAGGACTTCGATGCGCTCACGGGCGATGAAGACATCTACGATGTTGACGTGGTGTTCTGCGCCATGGGCACAACGATCAAGACGGCGGGATCGAAGGAGGTGTACCGGCGCATCGATCATACCTATCCGATGAAGGTTGCCACCTTTGCACGTGCGAAGGGGGCTCGGCACTGGGTGCTCGTGAGCAGTGGTGGTATCAGCGAGAACTCGCGCTTCTTCTACATCCAGGTCAAGGCCGACCTTGAACGGGATCTTCGCGCGCTGAACTTTCCGCAGCTGACCATCCTGCGTCCGTCACTGATCCTAGGCGACCGCCGCGAGTTTCGTCTTGGCGAGCGCATTGGCATGGTGCTCATGCAGCTATTCAACTTTGCGATACCAATGGCCTACAAGGCAGTGCAGGCCCGTGCCATTGCTGCGACGATGATCCGGGTTGCCACCGATGGTAGTGCGGAGACATATCGCAGTATTGAGAACGACATAATTAGCGAGTAGGATCCTTCTAAATCAGGAAGTTAGATGCGTAGGTTTGGTTTTGTGAGCGATCGCTCATGATTTCATGAGCAACGGCTCACAATCCGCGGAAGACGCGCAATACCCAAATGTTACTGAGGTGAATCATGAAGTTGTACATCGTCATTATGAGCGTTGCTATTGTGCTGACGCATGTCGGCACCGCTATCGCGCAGTCATTTGTAGAGCCGGCCTTTAAAGTCCGCGCCACCAAGGATGTGTTCTATGGAACAGCAGTCCGCTTTGACGGTGGAACCGATTCTTTGAGGATGAACATCTTCGTGCCCACGAACGATAATGCCATCAAGCGTCCGCTTGTTGTTTGGATTCATGGAGGGGGCTTCATTCAGGGCAACAGAGCGGACTTCAACTCACTTGCCGAGACGTGGGCAAAACGGGGATACACGGCGGTGACGATCTCCTATCGGCTCGGCATTCATGGGTCGTTGCTTGACCCGCCGTTCGCCTACGATGAAGCAGAGGCGATCAGAGCCTGCTACCGCGGCATTCAGGACGTGCGTGGTGGCCTTCGCTACCTCGTTAAGAATGCCGGAGTATATGGCATCGATACTTCACGGTGCATCATTGGTGGTGCAAGTGCGGGGTCGATCATCGCACTACATTCAGCGTATTTCGACGCACAGGATCAGATACCTCCCGCGGCAGGGAAGATCTCCGATGCCGTTCGGTTGATAGGCACTTTTCCACGGCCAGCGCTTGGCTCACCCGATGGAGATCTCCACACGGATGTAAGCACGCCTAGTATCAAAGTTGTCCTGAATATCTTCGGTGCTCTTTTCGACCTGAAGTATCTGTCAGGAGCCCCGTTCATCCCGTTGTTTAGTTATCATCAGACGGATGATCCGGTCGTTCCCTGCGGCGTTAACAGAGCCTACCATGGTCTTAGCCTGTTCTCAGCGAACTATCCATACGTCAGTGGTACGTGTGCTATCGAGCAGGAGCTCACGAAGCTAGGTGTAGCCGCCAGCGACCATGTTGTCATCTTCTATCAGGGGGCTGCCCATGAAGTGCATGATCCGAATGGCGTTGACCGCGCAGCTGCGGTCTTTGCCGCGCCGAGAATGGCAGCTACCACGAGTGCGGATGATGATGAGACAATGCTGACGTTTGGGGAGGGATGGACGCTTTACGGCATTGATGGCCGGGTAGTGCTGCGCGACGCTGAAGTTTCACAGATCGGTCTCCTTGCTGACGGCATCTACATTGCGAACTCGACGACTGATCGACGCTTGCTTGTTGTTACCAACGGTAGAGTTGCCGTAGGCCGATAACTGACGTTTGTCATGAATGAAGGGGCACTGCATCGGATAGCTTCGATGCAGAGATTCACTACCGGAGTTCATGATGTTCAACGTCGCTCAAAGCCCCTTGATTGAAGACCTGTTTTCGATCACGTCCAAGCCGTGCCTTAGTCTCTATCTGCCCACGCACAGGACGCAACCCGAACGGCGTGACGATCAGACGCGCTACCGTCAGCTGGTGCGCCATTTGAATGACTCGCTCAAGATGTCCTTCTCATCGGACGAGGTGGCCAATCTGCTGATGCCGTTTCGCCAGCTTGAGCGCGACGATGCATTCTGGAACACCCGGCGCCAGGGGGTGGCGATCTTCCGCGCCCCGGGAGTTTTCATTACGCAGCACCTTGACCGCTCGGTGCCGGAAATCGCCGTGGTTGCCGACAACTTTCACGTCAAGCCCCTGTTTCGGCTCTTGCAGACACTCGAAGACTATCATGTGCTTTGCCTGACGCGAGAGTCAGCGCAGCTCTTTGTGGGTAATCGGGATGGACTTGAGGAGGTGGCGTTTCCCACCGGACCACTTTTGCTGATCAACGAGATCCTCGGAGATGAGTTGAGTGATCCTGGCTTCAGTCGATCGAATTCGGGTGGAACAATGAGAACGGTGCCGCACACGACCATTGAAGATGAGGTGGATAAAGACACTGAGCGGTTCTTCCGTCAGGTTGATCGTATCGTGATGGAGATCGCATCACGTCCAACGGGGCTCCCCCTCGTGGTTGCCGGACTGCCCGAACAGTCAGCACTGTTTCATCGTGTTAGCCGTAACCCGCGCCTGGTCGAGAACAGCATTGTCGTCAACCCCTTTGGTATCGAGCTGCGTGACCTTGTGGAGCGCGCATGGCAGACCATGCAACCCCTTATGATAGCTGAGAGCAGGGGGCTGATCGAGACCTACGAAGAGGCTGCCGGACATGCTGAGGGTATCGATGGGATTTTCGCTATCGCCCAGGCAGCAGTCGATGGTCGAATAGAGACCCTCTTTGTTGAAGACTCACGCGAGCTCCCCGGGAAAATCGATGAGCAGACCGGCAAAGTCTTGTTTGATGATTTGCTTGTGCCTGATGTGAACGACCTGCTTGATGACATTGCGCGCATCGTGTTGCGTTGTGGTGGTACCGTGATCGTACTTCCGACCGAGCTGATGCCGACATCGACGGGGGCAGCAGCTATCCTGCGATTCTGAACAGTTGTCGGTGATGATGTTGGTGCCGAGCCACCAGCTGAGGGATTCACATCAGAATTCTCGTAGATTTCTGCATGCAGTACCTCGTTTTTGCCCTCCTGCTGATTGTGGGCCCTGATATTTGCCTGGCACAGGTATCCGAAGGTCTTCTTTGTCATGATTCGGCGAAGTCTTTCCCGGGATACACACTGTTTGCACCGGAGCAGTCAAAGGTCACGTATCTGATCGATAATGAGGGTAGAGTAGCACACTCGTGGGAAAGCGCTTACCCACCGGGAAAAGCAGCTCTGCTGCGTCCTGACGGTACACTCGTGCGCACGGCAGCCCAGATCTCTCAATGGATGCTTGGTGGTGGTGCTGGCGGACTCGTTGAGATGTTCGACTGGTCCGGCAAAAAGATTTGGAGCTACACCCACCTGACGCCCACATCTCGTCTTCATCACGATGTTGAAACCCTTCCAAACGGCAATGTTCTGCTGCTTGTACGGGAAAGCCATACACGTAATTATGCTCTTGAACAGGGACGTCAGCCGGCGCGATTGACGGAGAATGCCCTCTGGTCAGAGCGTGTAATTGAGGTCAAGCCCACTGGCCCGACAACAGGAGAGATTGTCTGGTCGTGGTCTGTAATGGATCATCTCATTCAAGAGGTTGATTCCACGAAGCCCAACTACGGAGTTGTAAAGGATCACCCTGAGCGCTTGAACATCAACTCAGGTCATACCCGAGCCGATTGGTTGCATGCAAACTCAGTTCGGTACAATGCAACACGTGATGAGGTGATGATCAGCGTTCGCGATCTCAATGAAATCTGGATTATCTCTAAAAAAACTGGAGATATCGTTTATCGATATGGCAATCCAGTGAATTACAACATGGGATCATCAAATGATCAAGTCCTGTTTGGTCAGCATGATGCTCGCTGGCAAGATGGTGACAATCTCCGGGTTATGATTTTTAACAATGGCAGGGGTCGACCTGGAGGTGATGCCTCATCGGTAGATGAGATCGTGCTTCCACTGGCTTCTGATGGAACATATTACCGGGAGCCTGATCGCGCATATATGCCGGCAGCGCACAGAGTGGTGTATCCATTGGCAGTATCGAACTGGTTTTTCGCCTCCAGAAGCAGTGGTGCCGACCGCCTACCAAATGGCAATACTCTCATATGTTTGGGTCCAGAGGGAACATTCATAGAGATCAGTCCCGCAGGGGAGGAGGTATGGAAGTTTGCGAGTCCGGCAGTAAACAAATTGCACTCGCAGTGGCCCCGCAATCGGAGAAATCCAGTCTTCAGAATCCAGCGTTACCATCTCGATTACCCCGCTTTTGTCGGTAAGTCGCTCACACCAGGGTCTAAACTCGTAGAGTAGTGTGCCCATGACGCATCATTTCATCATCCGGATCTGGTTATGCATTCCCTCGTGATTTTCTTCTTGCTGGTGGGTGTTTCTGCTGTTGGTGTCGCTCAGCGCACCGTCGGCCTCATCAGTCATGATGCGTCACAATCCTTCAAAGGCTACACGCTCTTTGCACCGATCACGTCGACCACCACCTACCTCATTGATAACGATGGTCAAGTGGTGAAGACCTGGCAGAGCGGATACGGACCTGGGCAGGCTGTGATGCTGCTTGAAGACGGCTCGTTGCTGCGAACGGCGGCTCCTCCTTCACAGTCAATGCAAGGGGGCGGTGCCGGCGGAATGGTCGAGCTCTACGACTGGTCGGGAGCAAACGTCTGGTCCTACACGCATCTGACGCCGACGGCGCGTCAGCACCATGACGTGGAGATCATGCCCAACGGCAACATCCTGCTGTTGGTATGGGAGAGTCACACCCGCGACGAAGCCCTCGCCGCTGGACGTCCAACCTCGCAGCTGACGGAGAATGCCCTTTGGTCCGAGCGGGTGATCGAAGTCCGTCGTACTGGTCCCTCGTCGGGTGAAGTGGTTTGGTCCTGGTCATCGTGGGACCATATGATCCAGGACGTTGATCCCGGCAAGCCTAACTATGGTGTAGTGGCGGACAACCCGCAACGCATCAACATCAACGCCGGCGGCACGCGCTCCGATTGGTTGCATGCCAATGCTGTACGATACAACGCTAAGCGTGATGAGGTTATGATTAGCATTCACAATCTGAACGAGATCTGGATCATCTCACGTAAGACCGGGGATATTGTCTATCGGTATGGCAATCCGCTGAACTACAAGTCTGGTACGGTGCAGAACCAGACTCTGTTCGGTCAGCACGACGCGCGATGGCTCGACGATGATCGTTTTGTGATGATCTTTAACAACGGGAACGGACGCCCAGGAGGCAACGCATCGTCGTCTGATCTGATTGAGTTACCACGCAACGACGACGGTACGTACCGTCGGACTGAAAAAATGGCATTTGAACCCACTGCGCCAAGGGTGCTGTACCCGAAGACGCTGTCCAATCGGTTCTATGCCCAGAACATTAGTGGCGCTACGCTTCTTCCAAACGGGAATGTCCTCGCGTGTCTCGGACCTTCAGGTACGTTCGTCGAGTCCACGCCCGATTTTCAGGAGGTATGGCGTTACATAAGCCCCGTGTCCAATACTGGCATAACGCCGCAGGGGCAGATGCCTCGCAATAACATGGTGTTTAAGATCTACCGCTATGCTCAAGATTATCCGGCCTTTGCTGGAAAGTCGTTGATTCCGCGCGGACGTTTGGAGGATGGCCCTCTGTCGGTGCTTGACCCAAGAAGCACGGCACCATCGGCTCATTTTCTCGATATCCTGAATCACCGCGTGGTGGTGAACCTCGAAGTAGAACGAACTGTCATCATCGACGCCTATGACATTCTCGGGCGGCTTCTCGGAAGTAGTATCGAAGAATCTCTGACTCCAGGCACACACCTCCGCCCCGTTCCAGAGGGCACGATAGTGGTCCGTCTGCGCTGATAGCGTCACGTTTTTTCATCTGGGAGCTCGAAGAAGCATACAGAGCATTCTTCACACACTGCCCAATGAGGAGACGATGACACACCATGTACTTGCCGCCTATCAGCGCTATGCCGATCATCTTGAGCATCTTCGGCGTACCGAGGCTATGTGGGCCCACGATGAAGACCGGATGGAAACTCTGGTGAAGATGAGCTGCGATCGGGGTGATAACGTCACAGAGCAGCACATGCGACGTCGGCTGCTCAGCGCCCGACTCAATCGGGAGATCGTTGCTCGTCAGTCGATCGCTGCTTTGAAAATTTTAACGAGTGAGTTGTAACTCAGAAGGGTTTTGGGGGATATTTTTAGGAGTACTCGGCCTGAGTATGCCGATAATCGATCTTCAAACCAGGAATTCGTCATGAACAACCGGCTCGCTTCCGTCATCGTCGCCGTTGCCTTTCTGTTGCTCGTCGGCTCATGTGCTGACTACCTGCAAGGCCCCTTTCACCACCGTGACGGGGATGATGACCATGACTCGACCGAGCAGACCGACACCACAGGCCATTCTGACACGACAGGCAATGGTCACACAGACACCACCGGTAACGGCGGGGGAGGAACAGGTACACATGATACAACGGTGTGCTTCACGCGTGACATTTTGCCGATCTTGATCTCCAACTGCACGATGGCAGAGTGCCACGACGTGGACAAGCCCAAAGAGGGAATCAATCTGACGTCGTATGCCTCGATCATGGGCCACAAGTCGCTGGTTGTTCCAGGAAGTCCATCCCACTCCTCGCTGTATGAGTCGCTTGTGACAGATGAGTCAGATGAGCGCATGCCCCCTCCTCCACGGTCTCTTTCCAATGCCCAGATCGCTCTGATCGAGCGTTGGATCAGGGAAGGGGCGAAGGACCGCGATTGTTCGGGTGATAACTCTGGGTGCAACACCAGCAACGTGACGTATGCGACCACCATCGCACCAATCATGACCTCATGGTGCAACGGCTGCCATTCCGGGACACGTCCGAGCGCCGGGATCGACCTGACGGTGCGCGCTACCGTGGAGGCCCAGGCCCGTAGCGGCTTTTTAGTGGGAACGATCGCCCATGGTTCCGGTTATGCTCCGATGCCGCCTGGAAGCCATAAGATGGATGACTGTTCGATAGCGCAGATCAAGGCTTGGATTGATACCGGGATGAAGTGACCCATTTCGTCTAAGGTCATACGCTGCATGAACTTCCGTTCATTCAGCAATGAAATGTTTGGTTTGGCGTCCTCTGCCGGGCCGTGGTATATTTACCGCGGTTCCATTCGAAAAACGCCTGACCCCTTCGAGCACGCATGCCCTGTCCGCCATACCGCCATTTTCTAGCCCTCTGTACCGCGGCCATTCTCGTCGCAGGGATGGTTCGAGCAGGTGGTTTTGATGTACTTCGGGTCATTCGTTCGGACGGCGCGCTAGCCCCCTCCGCCTCGATTCCTGACTCTGCCCGCAACCGGCCTGTCTTTCCCGATGAGTTCAGTGAGCTCGATGAGGACGACACCTCCAAGGTGCGCATGGATCCGGTGGTCACAACGCAGATGGAGCGTGCCCGGCAGCGGTACCTCGGTGCATTGACGCTGATTGAAAAGGCGGATACCACAAAGGCTGCTGAGGAGTTCGAATCAGCCATTGCCCTGCTCAATGACCTAGCCACGTATCCGGAGATCGAGTCCAATCCGGACTTCACAGACCTCGTACAGGCTGTGATCGAGGACTATGAGACGTACGTCAAGAGCATCGACAACCTCAATCCGAACACGTCGATCTTCATTCTCCGTGACCGTCTTTTTGAAGAGGCGGATGCCCGACAGACATCCGTTGAGACGGTGACGCCGACGGCGATCACGGGGCTAATCGATATCCCCCAGACAACCATTCCGCTGACATTTAACGAATACGTTCAGCCCCAACTCTCGTTTATGGCCGAGGGTCGTGGACGTCGGTTCATGAAAACATGGATCGAACGTACAGGACGCTGGTTCCCAACGCTCAAGCGCATCGCTAAAGAAGAGCAGATGCCCGAAGAGATCGTTCACCTGGCCATGATGGAATCCGCTCTCAACCCACAGGCCGTCTCTCGAGCCAAGGCCGTTGGAATGTGGCAGTTCATGCGGGCTACCGGTGAAGAGTACGACCTCAATGTCAACTACTGGATGGACGAGCGGCGCGACCCAGAGAAGGCCACACGGGCATCCATGCGCTTCCTGAAAGACCTCTACAACGACCTTGGTGACTGGCACCTCGCACTAGCTGCCTACAACTGTGGCGCAGGCGGAGTGCGCCGCGCCATCCGCAAGTCTGGACTGGAGAAACCCAACTTCTGGCAGATCCGCGAGTTTCTTCCCAAGGAGACACGCGAGTACGTGCCACTCTACATCGCTACGACGCTGATCACCATGAACCGCGATAAGTATGGGTTCCCGGATGATTCGTTGAAGTTTCATGCTCCATACGATTACGAAACGGTCACCATCAGCGAACCTGTTAGTCTGACGGCTCTGGCGAAGTGTGCATCGCTGTCCGTTGACTCGCTTCGGGCATTGAACACGGAGCTGGTGCGTGGTTGCACGCCTCCGCAGAGCCAGTACAAGCTGAAGCTTTATCCAGGGATGGGTGAAGACTTCATGCGACGCTATGCCGCGCTCAGTGATGACGAAAAGCAGGTCTATCTTACGCACACGGTGGCCCGGGGGGAGACCCTTTCAAGTATTAGCGCCACCTACGGTGTCTCGCTCGTTGAGCTCTCCGAGATCAACGGCATCAGCGGCTACCGAACGCGTCTAAAGTCGGGCACGGTCCTGCGAGTTCCTGTGCGTAGCGTCAGTGCCTCGGCATCGTCCGATCTGGCCAGCGCCGCTGCTTCACCAGTGTCGAAGTCAGGGGGCGATACAGCCGCGGCCTCTGCTGCTCCAGCGGCGGCAAACACGACTGCGGCGTCCGAAAATCGCTCACGCGGCATGCGCGAGGGCGTAGCAGCTGTGTATGTGGTCGAGCGGGGCGACAACCTTTCGGCCATCTCCAACAAGTTCAACGTCCGAATCGCTGATCTCCGAAACTGGAACAACATTCCGTATGATCGTGACGCACTGCGCGTTGGTGATACCTTGGTTGTTGGCACCCCATCAGGTGTTCAGAAGAAACGTCCTGTTGACGAACCTGCCACAGCCGTCGAACAACTGCCTCGAGTGCGTACACAACGCCACACGGTCAAGCGCGGTGAGAACCTGAAGAACATCGCCTCGCGCTATCAGATGACAGTTGCCAGACTTGCCGAGCTCAATCACATCAAGCGCACGGCTCGGGTAAAGCCCGGTACGATCCTCCTCGTCGAAGCACCCCGACGTCGCGCAACGATGCAGGAACCGTCGACGGCTTCGGCCAAGCGTCCGAAATCATACCGCGTGCGCAAGGGTGACACGCTCGCCGGTATTGCCGACAAGTTCAGCCTGACAGTGGCTGAGATCCGCCGAAAGAACCCAGCCCTGCGAAATGGCTCGGTACTCCGTGCCGGACAAGTGGTTCGGCTGAACTAGCCCCTTTCCAAACGACGAATGCCCGTATCTTTGCCGCAATGCACGCCATCATACCGGTAGCAGGCATCGGCACACGGCTGCGTCCGTTCACGCATTCACTTCCGAAAGTACTCGTGAATGTGGCCGGCAAGCCGATCCTGGGACATATTCTCGATTCTCTCGTCGAGCAGGGGATCACTACAGCCACGATCATCACGGGCTACAAGGGTGATCTTGTTGAAGACTATGTGCGGACGAGTTACTCGCTCGATGTGCGCTACGTCCAGCAGGAAGAGATGCTCGGCCTGGGTCATGCCATCTGGACAGCCCGTGAGGCGCTCGGTGACGAACCGGTGCTGATCATTCTCGGGGACACTGTCTTTGACGTTGACCTTTCGGTCCTTGCCACGCGACAGTTCTCCTCACTCGGCGTCAAGCACGTTGATGATCCACGTCGCTTCGGCGTGGTGATCGAGGAAGGGGGCTTCGTCACACGCCTTGTTGAAAAGCCCGAGACCATCGTGTCAACAATGGCAATTGTCGGTCTGTACTATATCCACCAGCCATCTCGCCTGCGAACTGCGCTTGAGCGGCTGATCGCAGAGAACATCCGAACCAAGGATGAGTACCAGCTTACCGATGCTCTGCAGATCATGGTCGATGGCGGCGAGAAGTTCACGACCTTCCCTGTTGACGGGTGGTACGACTGCGGTAAGCCAGAAACGCTGCTGCAGACCAACCGCTTTCTACTGACGCAGCGCGGTGAAGTACCAGCCGCACCCGTAGGATGTGTGTTGATTCCTCCTGTGCACGTTGACCCATCCGCCATTGTAGAGCACTCCGTCATCGGCCCATTCGCATCTATCTCCAAGGGCTGTGTGGTGCGTAACAGCATTATCCGTGACAGCATCATTAGCGACAATGCATCGGTGGCCGACATTTCGTTGGATCAATCGATCATCGGGGAAAACGCCGAGGTAACAGGGCGATTCTCCTCGATCAATATCGGAGACGGTAGCATTGTGCGCCTGTCCCAGTAGTCAACTCTCCCTCTGAACATCCCACACCATTACCGCTGCGACCGATGAAGTACATCTTTACCTCCGAATCTGTTTCTGAAGGACATCCCGACAAGGTCTGTGACCAAGTCTCTGATGCCGTTCTCGATGAAGTGTTGGCCAATGACCCTACCGGACGTGTTGCCTGTGAGTGCTTTGCCACGACGGGCATGATTGTCGTCGGTGGGGAGATCACAACAACGCACTACATTGACCTGCCAGAGCTTGTGCGTGGCGTGATCCGTGAGATCGGATATGACCGTGGCGAGTACCGCTTCGAAGCCGACTCGTGTTCGGTCATCAATGTGATCAATCGTCAGTCACCGGATATCGCTCAGGGCGTTGATACGGGCGGAGCTGGTGATCAGGGAATGATGTTTGGTTATGCCTGCACGGAAACAACTGAGCTTATGCCTGCAGCGATCCATTACTCGCATCAGCTGGTTAAGCGCCTGGCCGATATCCGCAAGAACAACCCTCAGCTGATGCCATATCTGCGTCCGGATGCCAAGGCTCAGGTCTCTGTGGTCTATGGCGACAATGGCGAGGTTGTTGCCGTGGACACCATCGTGGTCTCGACACAACACGATCCGATGCCGAATGCACAGAGCCGGATTCATGATGATGTGATTGAAAATGTCGTTAATGCCGTTGTACCGGAACATCTGATCACCTCGGATACCAAGTTCCACGTCAATCCGACTGGTAAATTCGAGATCGGTGGTCCACACGGTGACACGGGGCTTACCGGTCGCAAGATCATCGTTGACACCTACGGCGGAAAGGCTCCACACGGCGGTGGGGCATTCTCGGGCAAGGACCCGACGAAGGTGGACCGCTCGGCAGCCTATGCTGCACGGCATCTTGCCAAGAATATCGTCGCAGCCGGGATCGCCCGTGAATGCACAATTCAGCTCGCCTACGCTATTGGTGTTGCCCAGCCGGTCTCGATCAATGCCGACCTTCATGGCACCTCAGAAGTCGATGCACGCCAGCTCGAGAAGTTTATCGTCGAGAATGTTGACCTGACACCCGCCGGCATCATAACGCGCCTGAATCTGCGTCGGCCGATCTACCGGGCATCAGCCGCCTACGGGCATTTTGGCCGTCACGAGTTCCCGTGGGAACATCTGGACCTTGTTTCGGCGTTTACACAGGCCTTCGCGTAAGGCATCGAAGGCCGTACGGTTTTCTTCACTCGGACATCCATTCACACCACCACAACAATGGCAACAACAACAACCAAGAAGACACTGCCAAAGTCCGCCACAAATGGCGTGGCCACCAATGGCGTGCACAAGAACGGCACGGCAAAGAAGCCGTCCGGACCTCTCGATCGCCTGATGAAGGCCCCGGCCCGCGTGGCAAAGGGTACCATCGCTCACAAGCCCCTTTCCTATGCGGTTGCCGACATGGCGCTGGCCGAGTGGGGACGCAAGGAGATCCAGCTGGCCGAAGCCGAGATGCCAGGCCTGATGGCTCTGCGTGAAGAATTCAAGGGCAAGAAGCCGTTGAAGGGCGCCCGCATCGCCGGATGTCTGCACATGACCATTCAAACGGCCGTTCTGATCGAGACGCTCATCGATCTTGGTGCCGAAGTGACGTGGTCAAGCTGCAATATCTTTTCCACGCAGGATCACGCCGCCGCAGCGATCGCTAAAGCTGGCGTGCAGGTCTTCGCATGGAAGGGTATGAACGAAGAAGAATTCGACTGGTGCATTGAGCAGACCCTGTTCTTTGGTAAGGATCGCAAGCCGCTGAACATGATCCTCGATGACGGCGGTGACCTGACGAACATGGTTCTGGACAAGTTCCCCGAACTCGTTGGCGACATCCGTGGCATCTCCGAAGAGACCACAACAGGCGTGCTGCGTTTGTATGAGCGCATGAAGAACGGCACGCTGCCGCTCCCAGCCATCAATGTTAACGACTCGGTCACCAAGAGCAAGTTCGACAACAAGTACGGATGCAAGGAGTCGCTTGTCGATGCTATCCGCCGCGCCACCGACATCATGCTTGCGGGCAAGGTTGCCGTTGTTGCTGGTTACGGCGACGTTGGTAAGGGCTCAGCTGCCTCCCTTCAAGGGGCGGGCGTTCGCGTCATCGTTACAGAGATCGACCCGATATGCGCCCTGCAGGCCGCTATGGACGGTTTTGAGGTCAAACGCATGATCGATGCCGTCAAGGAAGCCGACATTGTCGTTACGGCGACCGGTAACTGTGACATCATTAGCGAAAAGCACTTCAAGGCGATGAAGGACAAGGCGATTGTCTGTAACATTGGCCACTTCGATAATGAGATCGACATGGCCTGGCTCAATAAGAACCACGGCAAGAGCAAGGTAGAGATCAAACCACAGGTTGACCTCTACACGATCGGTAAACGCCAGATCATCGTGCTGGCCGAAGGCCGCCTGGTGAATCTCGGGTGCGCCATGGGCCACCCGTCGTTTGTGATGTCGAACTCGTTCACCAACCAGACACTTGCTCAGCTTGAGCTCTGGAAGAACTCAAAGAACTACGAGAACAAGGTGTCGGTCCTGCCGAAGAAGCTTGATGAGAAGGTGGCCCGCCTGCACCTGAAGAAGATCAACGTGCAGCTTGAGGTCCTCAACGAAAAGCAGGCCAAGTACATCGGCGTAGAGGTCAAGGGACCATACAAGCCTGAGTATTACCGGTACTAAGGAGCACCTGGGAGCATTTCCGTAAAAAAAGCCGTCCTCCCAGGACGGCTTTTTCATTTTCGGGGAACTTCGAGCGGTTGTTGTGGATTATCGCCCATATCAGCGACATACGTTACGTAGTCACTGAATCCGACCCCGCATGAGTGCAGACATGCGGGGTCTTCTATTTTATGGCCCGATGCGTAGCTGCGTCTCGCCGCTACAATTCTCGTCCTAGATATCCAGATTCTTTACGTACTGGGCGTTGCGTTCGATGAACTCACGTCGTGGTTCAACGGCCTCTCCCATAAGCGTTTCGAACACGTGCATGGCCTCGGCAGCATTCTCGATGCTCACGCGCAGCAGCGTCCGCGTTTCAGGGTTCATGGTCGTTGCCCAGAGCTGGTCGGGGTTCATTTCTCCCAGACCCTTAAAGCGGTTGATCACGATTCCGTCTGCCGTGGCCCCTTCTTCGACCGGTGCTTCGACTTCTTCAGCGATGCCGGCCTCAGCATTCTTGGCGGCCTTGCGGTCTGCCTTCTCCTTGCGGATACGGGCAATGGCCTCATCACGCTCGGCGTCGTTGTAGGCATACACTTCAGTCTTGCCCTTCTTGAGTTTATAGAGAGGGGGCTGAGCGATGTACAGACGTCCATCATTGATCAGATCCGGCATGTGCTTCCAGAACAATGTCAGAAGCAGAGTGCGGATGTGCGATCCGTCAACATCGGCATCGGCCATGAGAATGATCTTGCCGTAACGCGCCTTGGCTACGTCAAAGTCGTCACCAAAGCCGGCACCGATAGCAGTGAAGATCGTCCGAACTTCTTCGTTCTCGAGCACCTTTGTGAGACGTGCCTTATGGACGTTCAGGATCTTGCCCTTCAAGGGCAGGATGGCCTGGAAACGACGGTCGCGGCCTTGCTTTGCCGAGCCACCTGCAGAGTCACCCTCCACGAGGAATATCTCCGTGTCCTCGGGTGTGCGCAGTGAACAGTCGGCAAGTTTGCCCGGCAGTGAGCCGCTCTCGAGCGCGCCCTTACGACGGATCAGGTCTTTGGCCTTCCGAGCAGCAGCACGAGCTTCAGCAGCCTGAGTGGCCTTTTCGATGATATGCTTGGCGGCACTCGGGGTGGCATCAAGGTATTTGCCGAGCTCCTCGTTGATGATCGAGCGCACGATGCCTTCGGTCTCGCCGTTACCGAGCTTGGTCTTGGTTTGACCTTCGAACTGGGGTTCGGCTACCTTGACGGAGATGACGGCCGTAAGACCCTCACGGAAGTCTTCACCCGTGAGGTTGATATCCTTCTTCGTCATGTTGTTGGCCGCCGCATACGCATTGAGCGTGCGCGTCAGGGCGCTGCGGAAGCCAGACACGTGCGTGCCACCTTCAACGGTGTTGATGTTGTTGACGTAGGAGAGCAGGTTCTCGCTGTAGCCCGAGTTGTACTCGAAGCAGACGTCCACAACTGTCTCGACACCGGACTCATTCGCAACCACACCGCTCATCAGGATCGGCTTGGTGATGGCCGTTGCGTTGGCATCCAGGTGGCGCACGAAGTCCACCAGACCACCACGGTAGGCGAAGACATCCTTCTTCCCGTCGCGCTCATCCTCGAGCGTGATGGTCACATCCGGATTCAGGAAGGCTAGCTCACGCAGACGTTCCGAGACCTTTTCGTAGCGGAATTCCACTGTGCGGAAGATGGTGTCATCGGGATAGAAGCGGACCGTCGTTCCGGTACGCTTGGACGCACCAATCTCTTCGACCGGACCCTGCGGGACGCCGATGCTGTAGGTCTGCTCGTACTTCTTGCCCTCACGTTCTACAGTGACGAGCATCTTCGTTGAGAGGGCATTTACGCAGCTCACGCCCACACCG
This sequence comes from uncultured Melioribacter sp., assembly GCA_964393485.1. Lineage (GTDB taxonomy): Bacteria > Bacteroidota > Ignavibacteria > Kapaibacteriales > Kapaibacteriaceae > UBA10438. The sequence goes on from CAYMTW010000007.1 coordinate 45,195, forward strand.
TGCAGGCCCCCTGACACTTTGTAGGTGTTCTTGTCGAACTTACCACCGGCGTGCAGGGTACACATGACCACTTCGAGCGTTGAGATCTTCTTCACCGGGTGCGGTCCAACCGGGATACCCCGGCCGTCGTCGGACACCGAGCAGGACCCGTCGGCATTGAGCGTGATCATGATGTTCTTGCAATACCCGGCAAGCGCCTCGTCGATCGAGTTATCGACCACTTCCTGGATGAGGTGATGCAGGCCGCGCTCACCGACATCCCCGATATACATGGCAGGACGTTTGCGGACGGCCTCAAGGCCTTCGAGGACCTTAATGCTGTCCTCGGTATATCCGGGTTGAAGGGGCTGTTGTGTAGCGTCTGACATGGAATACTCCTAGGTTTCGATGGGTTTAGCGGACGATGATCTCGCGGACGAGCTCTTTACCCGCACGGTGGTTGATGGAACGGCGCAGCTCATCGCGGCGCAATGACAGTTCGTGACGCCACGAGGCTTCCGGCACGTGAACACGCAGCACGCCGTTGTCGAACGATCGAATCTGCGTGCGTGCAGCAAGCCCCTTACCGACTACTTCCTCCCAATACCCAGGAAGACGTGAACGGTCGAGCTCGCCTTCGAGGTGGCGCGAAGTGATGAAGGACTTGAGCAGTTCGGACAGTTGGATCATGCGGCCTCCCTGGCTTCGGAGCGCTCAGAGGCTGTGACCCGTCCGGCGGCGATCGTGGACATCTGCGTCGTGATGGAGCGCCCGAGCTGCCGCTCGACCGAGTCCAGCACACCGCGAACCTGTGAGCCGTCGGTGGTGGTAACGAAGCACTGCATATTCAGACTCACCACATGATCCAGCACACGGCGGCATCTGTCAGCATCAAGCTCGCTGAATACATCGTCGAGCAGGACGACGGGACGCTCGTTGCTGACCTCGTGAAGGATCTCCGATTCGGCGATCTTCAGCGCAACCAGCAGCGACTTGTGCTGACCCTGTGAAGCCGTCTCGCGAACAAGTCCGCCGTTGATGAACAGCGCCACATCATCTTTCTGCGGTCCGAAGAGCGATGACTGGCGTCCGATCTCACGGGCGTGCAGCGAGCGGGCGATAGAACGATAGGCCTCGGCGACATCGGCCGCTGAAAGCAGGTTGGTCCCGGGCAAATGGTCCTGCACATCAGGACGGTAGATCACGTCGATCTCCTCCAAGCCCCCTGTTACCGCTGCATACGCCGCGCGCACGCGATCCGTTACCTCAGCAAGAAAGCGGGCACGCCGCTCGACCATTTCCGCACCGACCACGATGAACTGCTCGGTCCAGACATCCAAGTCTTGCCGTGAGGCGCGACCTTCGGCCACAGCTGCAAGGATGGCGTTGCGATGCTTGAACAGACGACGGTGCTCGAATAAGAGTTCGGTAACCCGGCGGCTTGATTGGGCCATGACCGCATCAATGAAAGAGCGTCGCTCGGACGGGGCTCCGAAGGTGATTCCCTTATGGTCCGGACTTAACACCACAACCGGCATTTCGCCGATGATATCACGGGGCGAGCACGACGTCTGGGTGGACGTTGTGATGCGCTTACGCACGCCGTGGCGCAATGTTACACCCACCGTGTAGGGAACGCCCAGATCACGTTCGGCCGTAACATGGGCCGAACAGCTGTCCTGTCCATGAGCGATCAGTGCCGGGTCGGGCACAGGAACAAAGCTCCGGGCAATGGCACATAGGCTAAGGGCTTCCAAGATCGACGTCTTGCCGGAGCCGTTCCCTCCCGTCAGGATGTTCACTCCCGGCACGAAGGACAGTTCCGACTGCTCATGATTTCGAACGTTGTGCAGATGAATGCTGCGGATGACCACATCGATGCCCGTCAGATCTTCACGGGCATGACGAGCATGAGGAGCGAATCGTCTCCGGCTGCAGGGGTGATCAAGACGGCCCGTACCGGCGAAGAAAACGTCATCTTGACGTTGAGGTCCGGGTCATCGTCCGTTGTGATATTCTTGATCGCTTCTTCGAGATACCGATAGTTGAAACCAACTTCGTAGTCACTTGCCGAAAACTCACACGGGATGTTTTCCGTGCCCTTGCTACCGGAATCCTCGTCTTCGGAATGCACGGACATTGACGATGGCTCAATGCGGAAACGTACGTGCTTGGTGTTCGTATTGGCAAAGAGCGAGACGCGCTTGATGGCGCTCAGAACTTCGCGTTGGTGAACAATCAGCGTCTTGTCGTTGTCGGCCGGGATTACGTTCTGATACGGCGGATACTTCTCATCGATGATACGCGTGGTGATGGTCATCGAACCGATCGAGAAGCGGGCGTGCGTCCGGGAAATCTCCATTGTGACGTCGCTTTCGATGCGTCGCAGGAGCTCCACCGAGCGTGACGGGACGATGGCCTCGAGTCCGTCAGGGAAAGTCTCATCGCCGGCACCGACGATCACCCGTGACAGGCGGAATCCGTCGGTGGCGACGGCCGTGACACTGTCGGAACGGAACTGGAAGAACACGCCGGTCATGCTTGGGCGATACTCCTCCGTAGAAACCGCAAACACAGTTTTGTTGGCCATGCGCATGACGTCTTCCTTGCGCAGTGTTGCCTGTTGGGCCTCAGGAAACGGCGGAATGCTCGGAAACTCATCGGCATCCAGTGCCTTCATTTCGTAGGAGCCTGTTGGCGTGCGGAGCGACACCAACTGATTGCGCTCGTTGGCAGTGACCTCCACGGAACCTGATGAACCAAGCTCCTTGACAAGGTCGTTGAATTGCCGCGCCGGAATCAGAAGAGCACCGTCGCGTTCGCCCACGACGACCGTCGTCAGAGAGATCGAGATCTCCTGATCGGTGGCCGTGAACGTCAGCTCGCTTCCGTTGAGCTCGGCCAACAGATGCTCCAGGACAGGCATGGTGCTCTTGACGGGGATGGCAGGGAGGACCTTCTGAAGGGCCTTTTGCAGGTCCGTCAGCGCTACGGTAAACTTCATGGTGGATTCCGAAAGAAGATCGCGCCGAGAGGCTCGAAAGTGCTAGTTTTGACGGGCGAATCTACGAACCTCCAGAGGACCAGACAACGCAGAAATGTACAGAATCCTAACCCCTTACGGCTACGACAACGCCTTTCCGATGCTCGGTGTGAGTCTGGCGCTACTGGCTCTGTCTTTTGGCTTCCTCGACGGTATCCTGAGTGGTCTCACGGGGCTTCTCGGCGCGTTTCTCGGCGTGTTCACAATGTGGTTCTTCCGGGATGCCGAACGCCCCCTGCTCAAGCAGGCCGAATCAGACGCCCGACTGGTGATGGCGCCGTCGGATGGACAGGTTGTGAACGTGATCGCCCATGAGCACGACCCCCTGCTGGGTGGGCCGGCTGTGCAGATCAGCATCTTCCTTTCGCCGGTGAACCTGCACGTTAACCGCTATCCGGCCTCCGGTATGGTCGAATCGGTCGAGTACATCCCGGGCAAGTACCTGATGGCCTTCAATCCGAAGTCAAGCAGTGAAAATGAGCGATCCGTGTTTGTTCTGCGTACCGCTCATGGCCGGATCGCCTACCAGCAGATCACGGGATTTCTTGCGCGACGGATCGTCTATGACACCAAGCCGGCCGATGAGGTGCGTGTCGGTGACCGATTTGGAATGATGAAGTTTGGGTCGCGCATGGACGTGATCGTCCCGGCCGGCAGTCAGATCATGGTTCGTCCGGGTGAGCGCGTGATCAGTGCGCGCCACATCCTTGCCATCCTTGATGACGCTTCAGGCGGTTCATGATGCGCGTTACCCGCTCGGTCATTCCCAATCTGTTCACGCTGGCCAACTTGTTCTGCGGTGTCGCAGCTATTGTGGCGGCGTTCGAGCAGCGTGTTGGGGAGGCTGTTGCCCTGATCATTACGGCCGGGGTGTTTGACATGCTCGATGGGGTGGTGGCGCGCCTGACCAACAGCACGTCGGAGTTTGGTGTCGAGCTCGATTCGCTCTGCGATGCGGTTTCCTTTGGCGTTGCGCCCTCCATCCTCCTGTATGTTTCATACCCGACCTCATGGCAGCACAATCAGTGGACCCTTGTCATTGCTGCACTGCCGGCGCTGGCTGGCGTGCTGCGTCTGGCGCGTTTCAACGTGCAACTGACGAGCATGGAGGATAAGCTCTACTTCCGGGGCATGCCGATTCCGGCCGGAGCCTTTACGATCCTGTCCTACATTGCTATCTGGCACCAACAGGTGCCCGAGCAATGGCATGCATATGCACTGGCTACCGTCAGTGCGATCACGGCGCTGGCCATGGTCAGCACCGTCAAATACGACAATCTTCCACGGCCGTCAATGCGGGCATTCCGCCAGCGACCCCTGGTGTTTTCCGTATTTTTCGTCGGCACGATTCTGTGCATCGTCACCAAGCTGGCAGCGATGTTTCCGTTTATGATGCTCTACCTCATCGGGGGGGCGCTGCGCCATGCGTTCGTGTTCGTTCGCGACCGCAGTGACCGTGACGATTCGATCGATGAGGGTGATCCCGATCCGTTCACCATGTAATCTTACTGCGAGTTCATCTGAACTATGAAGACCTACACCGCCAACATCACCGTTACGCTCCGTAAGGCCATTCTTGACGTGCAGGGCAAGGCCGTCGAACATGCCCTTCACTCGATGCACATGACCTCGCTGAGCAATGTCCGCATTGGGAAGCACATCGAACTCTCGGTGTCGGCTGTTGATGAAGAGTCTGCATCAGCCAGCGTGCGTCAGGCCTGCGATAAGCTGCTGACAAATCCGGTGATGGAGGACTATCAGTTCACACTCACTGAACTTTCCGCCGTGGAGGCTGCATGAAGGTCGGTGTTGTAACGTTTCCCGGCTCGAACTGCGATGCAGACGCCAGGTATGGGGCTTCCCTTGCCGGTGCCGCGGTCCATGCTCTCTGGCACAAGGACACCGAGCTCCCCACCGGACTGGATGTGGTGATCCTTCCAGGCGGGTTCTCCTACGGAGACTATCTGCGAACTGGAGCTATTGCTCGCTTTTCACCGATCATGAATGAGGTTGTTCGCTTTGCCAATGCCGGCGGACTGGTCTTCGGTATCTGCAACGGCTTTCAGATCCTTTGTGAATCGGGACTGCTTCCGGGCGCTCTGATCCGCAATCGCAACCTCAGCTTTGTCTGCAAGGATGTCCATCTGCGCGTGGAGAACCTCGATACACCGTTCTCGAACACGTGTCATCCCGGACAGATCCTGCGTATCCCAGTTGCTCACGGTGAAGGACGCTACACAGCATCCGAAGAAGTGATTAAGGGGCTTGAGGATGCTGGCCAGGTCCTCTACCGGTACGTCACTCCGGATGGCCAGGTCACCGACGAGGCCAACCCCAATGGCAGTCTTGCGAACATCGCCGGTATCACCAACGCCGCTCGCAATGTGATGGGGCTGATGCCGCACCCTGAGCGGGCCTGTGAGCCCCTTCTCGGATCGGCTGACGGCATGACGGTTTTCCGTAGCCTGCTGCGTCACTGCAATGCCGAAGTGGCGTAAGTTTGCCCTCTTGACGAACCATAAGAATCATCTCTCCAGGAGAATCCGATGGGAAGGTTAGGCCCACTCGAGATCGCAATCATTGTCCTTGTCCTGCTTCTGCTCTTTGGCGGACGCAAGATTCCCGAACTCATGCGTGGTCTGGGCTCCGGTATGAAGGAGTTTAAGAAGGCCGCTTCGGGCGAGTCCGACGATCAATCCACGCCTCCGAATCAGACGAAGTAAGCCACGACGACGCAATGTTTGACGTTGGTGGCGCTGAGCTGATCGTCATTATCCTGGCGATCCTTCTGCTCTTTGGACCCAAGAGCCTGCCTCAGTTTGCCCAGACGTTGGGCAAGGGGTTGCGGCAGTTCCGCAAGGCGCAGGAGGACCTTACCCAGCAGATCCGCGATATCTCAGCCGACGCGGCTGTGCGCGAGGCGCTGGACATGACTCCGACAAGTGTGATCCGTCCTCCGAGCGGTGGCATCCCCGTCGCGCGTGGTGGAGCCACAGCGCCCCCGAACGAACCGGACGCTGCTTCTGCTCAATCATCGGAGAGTCCGGCACCGGATGCCGGCCCCGATGCTTCGCTACCATCCCCACCGGATAAAACCGAACCATCATCAACCGTATGACGTATTCCAGCGACAGAGCAGCCTTCATGGGTGGCACATCCAGTGCTGCAGAACGCAGCGCACAAGCCCTCGAGGTCATCCGCCGCCGAGCTGATCTCGGAGCGTTCCTGCATGTCGATGAAGAAGGGGCAAAGGCAGCTGCCGCCGAAAGCGATGAGCGGTTTGCCGCTGGCCTTGCGCGGCCACTGGAAGGGTTGATCGTTGCCGTTAAGGACAACATTTCGGTATCGGGTCAGCCCCTTACCTGTGCCTCGCGCATACTTGAAGGATTCCGTCCGCTCTATAACGCCACTGTCATCGAACGCCTCAAGGACGCCGGTGCCGTCATCATTGGTAAGACCAACATGGACGAGTTTGCCATGGGCTCGTCAAATGAGACATCGGCCTTTGGTCCGGTGCGCAATTCTTTCGATCCAGAGCGTGTTCCCGGAGGGTCGTCCGGTGGCTCGGCGGTTGCCGTAGCAGCCGGCATGTGCCACGTGGCTCTGGGCTCGGATACCGGCGGATCGATCCGTCAGCCGGCGGCCTTTTGTGGCGTCTATGGCCTGAAGCCGACCTACGGCACGGTATCTCGCTACGGTCTTGTGGCCTTTGCATCCTCGCTTGATCAGATCGGGATCTTTTCCCGCACCGTTCAGGATATGCAGGACGTCTTCAGCGTGATCTCGGGTGCGGACCCTATGGATTCGACCTCTACTCGTGAGATTCCGGCTGTGCCAGCGCGTGCAGAGCGACCACGCATTGCCGCTCTTCCTCTGAGTCAGCTCGACGGCTGTGCCGACGAGGTGATTGCCGCCTACCGCGAGTTCCGTGACCGCCTGGCTGCGGCTGGAGCCAGCGTCGAGGATGTCGAGCTTCCGCACTCAGAGCTCTGGATCCCCACGTATTTCATTCTGGCCACTGCGGAGGCATCAAGCAATCTAGCCCGTTTTGACGGCGTCCGGTATGGTTTGCGTGCAGATGCAGAGGACGGGGACATTACCACGGCGAGCCGCTCGGAGGGCTTCGGTGCCGAAGTGCAGCGACGCATCATGCTCGGAACGTTCGCCCTATCCAAGGGCTATGGTGAGGCGTATTACACCCGTGCGCAGCAAGCCCGCATGCTTGTCCGCCAGTCATATGACCGGGTGTTTGAGACGTACGATGCCTTTGCTCTGCCGACCACGCCCACAACCGCCTTCCGTCTGGGTGAGAAAAGCGACCCCGTCAGCATGTGGCTGAGCGACTACTTTACGGTATCGGCCAACATTGCCGGTATTCCGGCCCTGAGTCTTCCATTTGGAACTGACTCCAAGGGGCTCCCCATCGGCATGCAGTTGCAGGGCCCGATGTGTAGTGATGTGCGCCTTATGGAGCTGGCCGCGCGCCTGGCAGGGTAATGCTCGGCGTACAGGTGATCGTTACCGGCACCTGAATGCGCTCGGAAATGCTCTCTTTGACCGGGCAGGTGATAACGGCCTTTTCGACGATTGCCAGCTCTGCATCCGTCAATTCCAACGGGATGTGAATGCTCACGGTCAGCCGTCCGACACGTCGGATTGGGTCGGCAACCATCTCCTTTTTGACCGTAACCTGGGTGCCCCGCACGTCCCAGCCCCGAGCATTCGCCGTCAGGCCCACATAGGTGAGCATGCAGGATCCCAGTGCCGTGGCCAGCAGGTCGGTGGGCGAAAAACTCTCACCTTTCCCATGATTGTCAACGGGGGCGTCTGTGATAAGCCCCGTTCCCGACGGACCATGTGTGGCGCGGGTCCGAAGATCGCCGTCGTATGTCAGAGAAATCTCAACCATCGTTTACAGCCTTCGGTGTGGTTCATCTTCCGTAAATTCGCGCTCTCTTTACCACAGGACAAGCAAGCATGAGCGTACTGGTCAATAAAAATTCCAAGATCATCGTCCAGGGTATCACCGGCGGAGAGGGCACATTCCACTCCTCGCAGATGCTGGCCTATGGCACGAACGTCGTCGGTGGTGTGACGCCCGGCAAGGGCGGGACAATGTACGCCGGAAAAGGCGATGATACATTCACACACCCCGTACCGGTGTTCAACACGGTTTCCGAAGCCCGCGCGGCAACCGGCTGTGATGTGTCGATCATCTTCGTCCCGGCTCCAATGGCAGCCGATGCGATTCTCGAGTCGATCTCGGCTGGCATGGATGTGGTGGTCTGCATCACGGAAGGCATCCCGGTCAATGACATGATCCCTGTTCAGGCTGCCCTGCAGCGCTCGCAGACGCGATTGATCGGACCGAACTGTCCGGGCATCATCACCCCAGGTGAGTGTAAGATCGGCATCATGCCGGGCTTTATCTTCACACCAGGCGGCCCGGTGGGTTTGGTGAGCCGCTCTGGAACGCTCACCTATGAAGCTGTACGCCAGCTTTCAGATGTGGGTCTTGGACAGACCACCTGTATCGGTATTGGCGGAGACCCGATCATCGGCACACGGTTCATCGATGCCATCAAGCTCTTCAACGAGGATCCCGAGACGAAGGCCATTGTGATGATCGGTGAGATCGGTGGCAACGCCGAAGAGGAAGCCGCCGAGTACATCAAGAAGCACGTCAAGAAGCCAGTCGTTGGCTTTATCGCCGGTCAGACCGCCCCTCCAGGACGCCGCATGGGTCATGCTGGTGCAATCATCTCAGGGGGCAAGGGCACGGCCGCCGATAAGATGGCGACGATGCGCGACTGCGGAATCCACGTTGTCGAATCCCCAGCCTCGATCGGCATCACGATGAAGAAGGTGCTCGATGGACAAAAGCCGAAGAAGAAGAAGTGACGAACGGAAGGTCACAGCATGCTGCGACCCGCACAGTGACGAGTGACGAGTAATAAGCAAACAACCTATAACCGCACACCTAAAACCTAAAACCTAAAACCTAAAACCTGACATGGAACGTACCCTTTGCAT
>CAYMTW010000007.1:54349-62364 GCA_964393485.1 uncultured Melioribacter sp.
ACCTAAAACCTAAAACCTAAAACCTAAAACCTGACATGGAACGTACCCTTTGCATCCTCAAGCCGGACGCCGTCCGCAACCAGAACATTGGCAACATCGTAGCGATGATCCAGGCCGCGGGATTCCGCGTGCTTGGCATGAAGCTCACGCGCATCTCGGCCGAAGTTGCCGGTGAATTTTATGCTGTACACAAAGAGCGTCCGTTTTACGGTGAGCTCGTCAACTTCATGTCGAGCGGCGCCATTGTGCCGATCGCCCTGGAGAAGGAAAATGCCATCGCAGACTGGCGCACGCTGATCGGTGCAACGGACCCAGCCGAAGCAGCTGAGGGCACGATCCGCAAGGCCTATGCTACCAGCAAGGGCGAGAACGCCGTTCACGGCTCGGACAGTGTGGAGAACGGCCTGCGTGAAGTTGCATTCTTCTTTGCCGAGAGCGAGCTGATCAACAACGCTTGATATCAAACACGCCACGAAGTCGTGGCGCGTCATGACCGATGCAGTGGCCGGGGGAGGAGAGATCCGCCCCCGTGCCGTTTTTGTCGAATTGCCGTAGATTCACGCCATGCCAACACTACGTACGTCGTACCGCATCCTCGTGGCAACCGCCATTGTGCTGGGATTCCTGCAGACTGCGGCGCATGCACAGACGAAAACGTCGGCACAGCCCCCTGTCTTCAGGGAGTACCGGCTTCAGGCGGGCTATCGCGCCGGAGTAGCCCAGAGCTACGAAGTCAGCGAAAAGACGTCCATCGAACGCATCCACAGCGACTCTTCGCGCCGCAACTATCAGCGCGAGGTGCTGACCTACATGACGGTTCGTTGCGTTGAGAACGTTGACAACGTTTCTCGCGTGATCGTCACGTCAGATTCGATTATCTATAAGTTTACGGCTGGACCTTCCATCATTTCGTATGACTCGCAGAAGGATCTGGCACCCAAGGCATTTCCGGACCTGAACAACTATCTCGGAACGCTCAACCGCTCGTTCGAGATCACCTATTCACCCTATGGCGAGATCACGAAGATCTCCGGCGATCAGGTCGATTTCTGGAAAGACTACATCCAGCAGAACGTGTCGGATCTCGATACGCTCATCTCCACCATCTGGCTGCAGTCACTCTCGAACGAAAACCTGGCTCAGCTTGGTGACATTCAAAAGCGCATCATTCCGGGAACAAAGAAGGTGATCGATTCGTCCTGGAAGCATCCACTTGCCTACCGTGTTGACGGCGTCGTCTATGAAGGCAAAGCGCGGTCCACATTCAAATCGTATGAAGGGGGCGTCTTTACGATCGCAACACAGGATAGTCTGCCGGTGCGCACGAGTTGGCCCGTACATGTCCTTGAGATCCCCGACCTCGTTACCTGTCTCGATGGGCAAGCCATCGTCAATAGTACACTGATGCTTTCGACGGCAGGGATCCTCAACGGACTCGAAGCCGAGATCCAAGCACGCTTCCGGGGGCAGGTCGGTAAGGAAATATTCACTCAAAGCGTCACATCCACACAGTCGTGGAAGCTCATCAAGCAGTATCAGTGGTAAGACGCCATGCGGCTCGTTCCATCCTGGTCAGCATGATGCTGACGGGACTCGTCGGCTGCACTCCTGACGGGGGGAATCCCTCCACCTCGGACAAAGAACTGGCACTAGCCGATACGGCCCGTGCCGAACGGCAGTCTCCGGCCACGGCGGGTATCAAGATGCTACAGGTCCGCTACCGTAATGGCGAAGTATTCCGGTACCGTGCGACACAGGAATCCGAGGGCGGTCCCGACACAGCCCGAACGACATCAAAGAGTACCCACTACTACACGCGAACGATCCGTTCAACACGCTCTGATGGATCGTATGAAACCGCGATCACATTTGACTCCATCACTGTAACCGGTATGATACGCAATGTGCGTACCGGTGTAACACTGATGGAGCAGTCATACCGTTCGTCCGACACGTCAGCTGCCAATCGCAAGCGATTCCCGCAGTTTTCCTCGCTGATCGGTGAAGAAGTGCTGGTCTACATTTCACCTGACGGACGCGTTCAGCAGGTTGGTGATGTTTCGCCGATTGTTCGGAAGATCGCCATGGCGTCGGCACAGCCCATGCCCCCTGCTGCTCTCGAACAGGTAGCGGCGCAGCTCAAGAACGGGATCTATGCCGCTTTCACACTCCAGGAGTTTGTGCCCTTTCCGAAGCAGCCGATCGATTCGACCGGCACCTGGGTGAACGAACAGCAGAGCCCCCTGAGTGAGATCTTTACGGTTCTGACGCGGGCTACGTACTCTATCGATCGTGTGTATGATCTGAAGGGGCGCCGCATCGGTGCGGTCACGGCCAATGTCGTTGGTACTGTTCGTGCAGTACCGCTGCCCAAGAACTCGCCGCTCTCGATCTCGCTGCAGTCTTCGCAGATCACCGGATCGTCGAGTGCGGTGATGGATGTTGATCGCGGTTTTACGGTCTCGAAGAAGAATCGAATCTCAATGTCCATGACGGCCCGCGTCGGCCTTCCGCAAGGAGGCCAGCAAACCGTGACCCAATCACAGACCTCGCGTTACGAAGTCGAACTACTTCCCTGATCTCCAATGGCCAAGAAGAAGGTAGAGCTACGAAAGGTATTCCTGCCAAGCGATTCGATCGCCTTCATCGCCATCGGCGTAGGGCTGGTGATCGCCGTGGTGGCGCCGGGAGATAATCTTGCCGTACGCCTGATCGGCATCTGTATTGCAATCCTCGGCGGTGTGGCTCTGTTCATGATGGTTTCACCACGGCTGACGGATCTGCAGATCATCACGCCTGTGCGGCCGTCAGCAACGCCAGATATCACCTCACGCACAACGCAGGACGCCAAGAAGCGTACGCAGACGTTTGACCCCGAGGCCTATCGTGAGTCCTTTGGTCAGACGGAGGGTGAGGAGCCGCCATTCTTCGACGAAAACCAGACCGCCTTGTTCGAGGAAGTTGCCCAGCGTGCGGCTGGTGTGCCGACCGTCGAACCACCGATCCAGAATATTGAGCTGATCTCCGAAGGCGAATCCAGCGTGCGTATTGTTGGCACGCGCAAGAGTACGGGTCCAACCGTTCCAACACTCGTCAGTGAAACTCGCCAGGCCGCGCGCAGAGCCCAGCTGCAGGAAATGGCCGATCGACGTTCAGGCGCCGCTGCACCCGTTATCCCGGCGTTTGAGGGTGAGATCACGCAGGAGATACAGCTTTCAGAAGACGTCATTATTCGTCCTGCGCGCACCACTTCTACCGAGTCAGCTGAGTCCGGTACAGAAGCTGTACAACCGACGGATGATGCACCACGAAGCCCAGATGCGGTGCCGGAAACAACAGAGCCTGCGCGCACAGCAACGTCCGACCAGCCGTCCGCTGAGTCACGTTCGGAATCTGTGCACGAGGCTGATGCGCCAGAAGATGATCTTGTTGACGCTGCTGACGATGATATCGGCGATGCCTTCGAGGTGCCGGTCGATGTCCAGGAGTCGGTGGCCATGCCTGCTACAGCTGGTCAGACCTCACGCCGGTCCCCGGCGGTATCCTTGTCCACCTTTGTCAACGATACTGCTGACGAGGACATGGCCTCGCAGGAGCCCCGTCGGGAGTTTGACTATCTGCTGAACCGCGTATTGATGGTGATCCGCTCGGCCACAAACGCCCGCACGGCTGCTTTCCTTTGGGTCAACTCGGAACGTCAGCAGTTGGTGGTCGAAGCCAAGATCACCGAAGCGGAGGCCGAATTCACCGAGCAGCGTAAACTGCCGATGGGCATGGACGCACTCAGCCAGATCGCCCGTGATGGACGTCCTGAGATCATCACGCAGATCAGTGCTGCCGCCGAGATGGAGTTGTTGCCGTATTACGACCGTCCAGCCGGAACCATCTCGTTCATCGGTGTGCCCGTGTATTATGGTGGCAACGTTGTGGGAATTCTCTGTGCTGACTCACAGATCGAAGATGCCTATTCAGACATCACGGTGGGCTTCTTCGGGCAGTTTACCAAGCTAATCTCGGGACTTGTCTCGTCGTACACATCCAAGTATGACTTGATGCTTGCATCGTCAAAGCTTGAGGCTCTCGAGCAGCTGCGTGTGGCCATCGCAGAGACCTCGGTCTCGATTCAGAGCGTCACTCGCGCCCTGTTTGGCACCGTGATCCAGAACATGGACGTCAGCCGTATTGGTCTTGTGAGCTACGATGCCGCTTCCGGTGGCTGGACCATGACAGATGCACGTTCGGCGATGGATGACAATTACCGTTCACTCGTTGGCAGTCCGATTGATGTTCAGCAGAGCGCGGTTGGCTCGTGCATCACGTCAGCATCAACCGTGGTCCTTTCACAGGATCTGGAAGGACTGCGCGTCGTGGCCGGAGAGCCCCCTGTAGAGTTTGGACAGTTTGTGGCGGTTGCTTTACGAACCTCGAAGGAGTGCTTCGGAGCGCTGTATCTTGAGAATCTCGAGGCCACGCTCTCCTCCCAGGATATTGCTCTTGCCGAGGCTCTAGCCGAGCATGTGGCCACGCTGTTTGAGCATCTTCACCAGGCGCAGTCTCTCAAGGGCGCTGCCCTGCTGGACCATGCCACGGGCGTGCTTAACGCCAACGGTTTTGGCATGCGTGTTCGGGAAGAGTTTGCCCGGTCGATCGACTATAACATTCCGCTGACTGTCTGTATGCTGCAGCTCGATGCGTCGAGGGCGACACCAGAGCAGCGAATGCACGCAATGCTGCATGTGCTGCGGCTTGTCAAGGATCAGCTGCGAGACTACGACGTGGTGGCCCGTATGGGCGAGGAGCAGATCGCGCTGGCGCTGATCGGTTACAAGCTGCAGGAAGCACAGAACTGGACAGAGACGATGCGCCGTGAAGTGGCCAGCACGCCGGTAGAGATCGCCGGTAAGCGCCTAGCCTTTACCACATCAATTGGCATTGCCCAGGCAGAGCCGAGGGATACGTGGGACGACCTGATCGCTCATGCCCAGGCCGCCGTTGAGGTGAGCCTGCGTAGCGGCAACAAGGTCACGGTCTTTGCCTGACGCCCCGCGGCACCTGGTTAGTCGTTGTCCGGCTCTGCGGTCGAAAAGCGCACGGTAACCGGACAGTGGTCACTAACGCCGGAGATTTCACGGGAGTCCAGGTAGGAGCGCATATCGTTAACGGATTCGCTGCCGGCAACAAAGCGCTGCTGTGCCGACCGCGAGGCGATCACATGGTCAATGACATACCAGTTAGGATTCCGACATGAGCGCAGTGCGCCGGTCAGAAAAGTCATCTCCTTACTTGCAAGAAGTGGACCCAACGTGGCATTGTCACGTCGGCCCGGAAAGTCATTCAGATCTCCAACGATGAGAATCTCTTTCTCCGCATCGGCCCTGACAACGCTATCGGCCCATGAGCGCAGCATGGCTGCCTGCTTGCCGCGCAGGCGGCGTGATTCGTCACGAAGTTCATCAGTACTGTCGGCCCGAGATGTGCTCTTGAGGTGGACTACCATCATGATCCAGTCGAAGTCTCCTTTGCGGCAGGACAACATCATACCCGGACGTAGTCGGTCAACACCAACCGTCAGCGGCGTGTACACGCCGAGCTGCTGCACGGAAAGCCCCTTGCGAAAGATCACACCCACGTTCTGCTTGATACCGGCATCAGCAACAAAGCCTGCGTAGTCGGGTAGGTGATGCAACACGCGCTCGAGTGCGACGGTGTTTTCAATCTCCTGCAGGCCGAGCACATCGGCACCGGTTCGGTCGATCACATCGGCAACACGACGATAATCATCATCGGTGCGTGACTTCATGTCCTCGACACCGTCACCGAGCCACTCGATGTTGAATGTACCAACCGTCACTTGGTCCGGATAGGCCACACGCGACGAATGACAACCCGTAAGGGCCAGCGCTAATGGGGCTAGCAGAACACACGCCGCGCGGTGTAGGCGATCGATCATTTGCCAGTCAGGACGGCTTTGGCTACATAACCCGCGACTTGCGGATTCTCTTTCAGGCGTCGGGTGGAGTAGCCATACCAGTCATCGCCAAAGGGAACGTAGATCCGAACGCGGTGTCCGCTCTTGATCAGCGAATCCCGCCGGTCTTCACGAACTCCGAGCAGCATTTGGAACTCCACATTCTCTCGAGTTGGACGCAGGCTGTGTACCTGGTTCTCGGCATCGACGATTAGCTGTTCGTCGTGCGTGGCAATGTGGGTGCGTGCGTTTGATGAAAGCAGTAGTCCGAGCAGCTTGCGATAGTTCGCGCGGATTCCATCCGGATCCTTGATCGCCACGGAAGCATCTTCAACGTAAATACCCTTGCAGAGACGCACCGAGGGAGCGTATTCAAGCAGTGAGCGGATATCGGCTTCTGAGCGGCGAAGGTAGGCCTGGATCACCACGCCAACGTTGTCAAAACCATCTCGACGCAGTTGACGGTAGAACTCGAGTGTGATATCCGTGTACGGCGTGTTCTCCATGTCCATGCGGACGAAGAGTCCAAACGATTGAGCTCTCTCGACGAGTAAGCGCAGATTGGCGTAGGCGAAGTCCTGATCGATATCAAGGCCAAGCGATGTGAGCTTGACGCTGAGGTAGGAATCGAGACCATTGTCGCGGATCGCATCAACAACAGCGGCCTGCGAAGCGGTTTCGGCAACGGCACGCTCGCGCGAAGAGACAAACTCTCCCAGCACATCAATCGTCGAGCAAGCCCCTTTGCGCATCAGATCCTGCGTAACGCGCACGGCGTCACTCAAACGATCGCCGGCGATGTAGCGCTGCGCAACGGCCTTGACGATGCGCTTCGGAATGATCGGCAGTGTGGCAACGACCAGCGAATTGAAAAGACTCACAGAACTGCCCCGCGTTAGCGAATCACCATGAGCGGGATCGCGGTTTGCATGGAACCGGAGCGGATCGCAAGACGATAGCTGCCGGCCGCCACGTCAGGAAGCGAAATGGTAACGGTTTGGGTTCCAACGGTCAGGCGTTCTGTCGGGCGCAATACCAACTCACGTCCGTCCGTACTGATCAGAACCAGCGTTGCTTCGACATCCTTTTCGGAGCCGATGACGCATGTGACGGATGTTGATGCTGGATTCGGATGCACCGATGCGATTGTGAACGGGGCTTGCTGGCTCGTTTCCTCATCCACGGAGACGGGAGCGCTGCAGGAATCGATCACCAGGTTGTCACGCGTGGCGAGCACATTATTGTCATTGGCGGCATCGACCACACGCAACTTGACCTTTGTGCCGACAGGGACGTTGCGCATGTTGATGTTGGTGCTGAAGATCTGCCACTGCGAGAGATCGACCGTTGCCTGCTGTGTTGCGTTGCGCCAGTTCGCTCCGTTGTCTGTGCTGTATTGGATGCGAGCATCGTTGATGAAGTCATGCGTCCAGCGGTATTGATTCGGCTGATTGCGGCACAGCTTGGCGTTCTCTTCGGGAATGTCGAGAACAAAGCGGCGTGTACCGATCGAGAACTCGCCCGACGTAGATGGTGTGGACGGGGCGCTTAGCGCCGTTACACGCATCCGTGCATTCGAGGTTGCCGTCGTCGGAACGGTCCAGTTGAACGTCGCTGCATTCATCGAGTCTCTGAGTGTTTCGAACGTGGTACCATCGGCAGCAAACTCGAGCTTGACGTTGCCGATACCCTGGGCACGCGTCCAACGAACCTGGTAGGTTGTTCCGGCACCGATGCGTTCTCCACCCTTTGGTGCGTCGAGAATGACCGGCACCGATAGGCGATACTTGGCAAGGGATGTGTCGTTGACGTTCGGGTCGGCAGCATCTTCGATACGGACCCAGAACTCCGGACTGAGGTTCGAGGGCACTGTCCATGTGTAGAGCTCATCAGCTGCATTGAGGGGACCGGCGATCTTGGTCCACGGACCACTCACAGCCGGACCCCACAGAAGATTCACCTGGGCGATTCGGTTCGACTTCCAGCGGATCGACATCTTTTCATCTGGCTGATAGGAATCCGTTCCGCGTGGCTCGGTCAGCTGCAC